>DOSG01000003.1 GCA_003514055.1 Candidatus Yanofskybacteria bacterium
TTTGATTGCGCGCGTAGTTAAGTGGTATAACGCTGTCCTGATAAGACAGAGGCCCTTGGTTCGATTCCAAGCGCGCGCACCCAGAGCATTGCAATCTTCAAATAAAAACACGGCCGAAGGCCGTGTTTTTATTTTCTAGAGATAGCTATCTTAACCTTTTCTTTTATGGTCTCCGCATCCAGACCATATTCTTTGATTAACTCTGCAGCCGTACCTGATTGACCATATCGATGCCTCACAGCAATAAACTCTTGTGGTGCTGGACGCATAAGAGCTAGCACTTGGGCTACGGCTGAGCCTAGCCCACCTTCAATTTGATGATCCTCCACGCTCACCACGCATTTTGTTTTATTTACGGACTCGATTATGGCTTCTGAATCAAACGGCTGTATCGTGTGCATATTTATAATTTCGCACTCGATCCCCTCTTTAGACAAATCCACAGCCGCTAACATGGCCTCGTTTAATATCCAGCCACAACCAACAATAGTTACATCGCTTCCATCCCTTAATATATTAGCTCTTCCAATCTCAAATTCATCTTCAATCGAAGTAATTGTCGGAGACTTCTCTCGGCTCAATCTTAAATATCCTGGGCCATCTTTATCGACTAGAGCTAGCGTGGCCTTTCTGGCCTCTTCGGAATCACACGGTACTACCACGGTCATATTTGGTAATACACGCATCAGCGCGATATCTTCCAGCGCCTGATGAGTAGCGCCGTCTGGGCCAGTGACCACTCCAGCATACCCGCCTATGATCTTTACTGATAGGCCATTCATAGCAATCGTGGTTCTTATTTGCTCCCAGTTTCTAGCCGGGCTAAAAGCCGCAAAGGAACACATAAAAGGAATCTTGCCATAATTGGCTATGCCCGAAGCAATCGTAGCCATATTCTGCTCGGCCACACCACATTCTATGAATCTTTCTGGAAATTTCTTTTTAAATTCGGTCAGTCTAAGAGATCCGCCAAGGTCCGCGGTTAACGCAACAACTCTGTCGTCCTTCTCGGCGGCCTCAACAATCCCCTCCCCAAATCCATCCCTTATTGATCCCAAATCTTTATCGATCATCTATCTTATAAATTTAAACGTAGAATTATTTCGCATGCTTATTGTTATTCTAGCTGGTTAATAAATCTTTTGGCCTCTTCTTCGGTTGGCACTTTGCCATGCCACTTCCAATCATTTTCTATCTCTAACACGCCCTTACCCGGCACGGTGTTAGCGATAATCACAGTTGGTCTATCTTTTATACTTCGAGCCTCTCCAATGGCTTCGATAAATTCCTCTATATCGTTTCCATTGCATTCCAAGACTTGCCAGCCAAAAGACTGATACTTGGCCGATAAAGATTCCAAAGGCATAATATCTTCAGTTTTCCCGCTCAGTTGAATCCCGTTTCTGTCTATCACGACTATTAGGTTATCCAGCTTATACTTTGCTGCGAACATGATAGACTCCCACGTATTACCTTCATCGTGCTCGCCGTCTGATGTTAGGCAATATATTCTGATCCGATCGCCACCAGACTTTTCATCAAGCTTGGAAGCTAAGGCGTAGCCAGCGGCTTGACCCAGGCCCAGGCCGAGAGGCCCAGAGGTAGATTCAACTCCAGGCAATCTCCCCATATCGGGATGTCCCTGCAATCTTGAACCTAACTTACGCAAAGTTTTTAATTCCTCTAATGGAAAATATCCCGCCATGGCCATAACTGCATATTGGATTGGGCATATATGGCCGTTTGATAAAAATAGTCGATCTCGTTCGGCCCACTCTAGGTTCTTCGAATCGTGTTTTAGAATATTAAAATAAAAGGCCACAAAAATATCAGCCATGCCTAGCGAGCCAGCAGTATGTCCCGAGCCCGCTTCGGCCAACATCTCAATAACTAGCTTCCTGGCTTCTTTAGCCTTCTCCCTCAATTCGACAATTTTATTTTCTTCGATCATTGAAAATATAGGGATTTGATCAGAGCAAAGATCGCTACAATAATCCAAACAACATTTAAAATCACCGACTGCCAAGCTTTGTGATACCAAGAGTCGGCGATAATTCCAAGAGATCCGGTGATATTCAGAAACGGATACCAATAACCAGATACGCTGATTACCCCAAAATTGTTTAGCGCATACGCCAAAACTATAGCCACCATGCCATACCAGCCATACGCACCAACAATTTTATGGTTTTTTATAAACACCTCTTAAGCTACTTTATGTGACACTATTCGAGTCGTTGGAAGTAGGAGCTTTAATCATATCTCCATCGATAGCAACTTCTTGCGAATCGCTCTCTGAAAGTGCCTCAGAATGCAACCTCTCATATTCAGCCACGGTAGCCTTTACGGCCTCGATAGAAATATCAATCCCATGTTCTTTGAGAGTTCGTTGGATATCTCTCAGCATCTTAGCTCCACGAAATTCTTCCTGAAGCTCTTCCCTGCTGGGTAACTCTTTATTGTTTGCCATATTTATTAAATTAATTTAGCAACTTCGAGAACGTGTTTGATCAATGTATTGGTATAGCCAAACTCGTTATCGTACCAGGAGAAAACAGTGCAGAGGTCGCCATCGACAACTTTCGTCAATGAGAGATCAGCCACGGCTGCGTATGACTCGCCGATAATATCAGCGGAGACAATCTGCTCGGTTGTAGTTTTAAATATGCCTTCCCAACGTACATCGATTTCGGCTTCCTTCAGGAAACTGTTTATCTCCTCCACGGTTGTTGGCTTTGCTGATACAAAAGTGATGACAGAGATAGAACCCGCGACCACCGGCACACGCAATGACATACCGTCGAATTTGCCAGCTAGATTCGTAACCACTTTAGTCACGGCGATAGCGGCACCAGTCGTGGATGGGGCGATATTCACTGCCGCCGCTCGTCCCCTTCTTAGATCAGTACCCTTGGTTGGTCCATCGACTAAAGTTTGGGTAGCAGTGTAGGCGTGAACAGTATTTAGAAATGCTTTTTTAACTCCCAACTTCTCAGAGAGAATCTGCATCACCGGAGAAACAGAGTTAGTAGTGCAGGAACCATTTGAAGACATCGTACATGCTTTTAGATCTTCTTCGTTTATACCCATCAGTACGGTCTTGGCATCTGGTCCGTCTTCGTCTTTGGCCGGAGCAGTCAAGACCACTCTCTTGGCGCCAGCCTGCTTGTGTACGGCAGCCTTTTCATAACTCTCAAAAACACCTGTCGCCTCGACAACAATATCCACCTCAAGAGTACCCCAAGGTAATTTGGTCGCATCCTTCTCTTGGATAAACAAGATGTCCTTGCCGGCTACGTTTATATATTTCCTATCACCATCTACTCTAGTCGAAACTATTTTATTATAACGACCATAAGCTGAATCGTATTTCAGCAGATGGGCTAGATAATCTAAATCACCAAGATCATTGATCGCAACAATCTCAAGTTCTGGCTTTTCAATCGCCAGTTTCAAAAAGTGTCGTCCTATTCGACCGAATCCGTTTATTGCTATTTTCGCCATGGATTAATGTTAACAAAATCAGCGTAAACAAAAAAGGCCAGTAAGCGCCGCTAAATCAACCTGAAAGATTTGCGATGGATAGCGCATGGGCCAATAGACGCCAACTGAGCATAGTGTTGTTTGGTGCCATATCCTTTGTGGATCTCGAATCCATAGTTGGGATACTTTATGGCATATTTAGCCATCATCTTGTCGCGATAGACCTTGGCGATGATTGATGCACAGGCGATGACGAAAACTTTTTGATCACCTTTTATAATCGCCCGCTGGTCTATACGTAAATTTGGAATTCTATGTGGCCCATCAACTAGGGCAATAACTTGCAAAGGACGCCTTTGTACAAAGGCGTCCTTTGCAACAGCCTCCACCGCCCTTTTCATAGCCAATTTAGATGCTTTGTGAATATTCAGCTTGTCTATAGTCTTCGGCTGACACGAGCATACCTTGTACCTGAATAACTTATTCCCGATCAACTCTGTTACGATCTCTTCCCTCTTCTTCGCAGACAATTTCTTTGAATCGTTCACGCCGAGTAGGCTAGTTAATTTCGTAGCATAGAATTTCTTGTCAAAATACACAGCACACACCACGACTGGTCCAGCTAAACAACCCATCCCAACTTCGTCGATGCCAATAACCTGGCCATAGCCAGATTTTAAATATTTACGCTCTATGTTCTCATTCGGCGATTGCATCTACTTATTTATAATCTCAAATAAAGCAATCCCAGTCGCCACCGAGACATTCAAGGATTCTTTCTGCCCTAACATGGGTATCTCTAAAATATGATCACAATATTTGAATAAATTTTTATTGACGCCATTAACTTCATTGCCGACAATTAATGCCAGCGGAAATCCTGGCTTAAAATCGAAAATATTTTTACTATCACCCGACTGCTCTAAAGCAACAACGATATGGCCAGATTTTTTAAGCTTTTCAACAAGGCGCCAAGACTGAGCTACATGCTCCCACGGAACAACATTCTCGGCACCTAGCGCCGTCTTCGAGATTTTTTCATGAGGCGGAATCGGCGTAATCCCGGAAAGATATATCTTGGAAACCCCAGCCGCATCGGCCGTACGAAAAATCGAGCCCACATTTTCTCGGCTCCTGATATTATCTAATACGAGAATTAGTCCTTGCTTTTCCATGTAACAAAAGTATCATATATAGCATGAATTACAATTTTAAATATCTCATTTGGGTCGCGACGGTGTTTCTAGCCATATTGTGCATATACTTCTTATCGAGTATGGATAAAAACGATAGATTAAGTGCAAATACGAACACTATATCGTTTAGCGGCGAAGGCAAAATAACCGTAAAGCCAGACATCGGCCTAGTTACCGCTTCGATCGTTACTGAGGCCAAAACATCGAAAGAGGCTCAGGATAGCAATTCTAAAAAGTCTAGCGCTGTCAGCGACTTTCTCAAAAAACAAGGCGTGGCTGAAAAGGATATTAAAACGGTTGGATACAACCTAAATCCCCAATATGACTACTCCCCGCTAAGTAGTCGCCGCCCAGGGATCACTGGCTATCAAGTTAGACAATCTATTGAAATAAAAATTAGAAATCTAGATAAGGTCAGCTCAATTTTGGACGGCGTGGTAACTGCTGGAGCTAATGAAGTCAGTCAACTAACATTCGCCATAGACGACATGGAGAAAGTTAGAGCCGAAGCCAGAGAGAGGGCAATTGCCGAAGCTAAGAGCAAGGCCAAAGAATTGAGAAAACAGCTAGGGATCGAGCTAGGTAAAATAGTAAATTTCTCGGAGAGTGGCGATAGACAAACAATGCCGATGTATACTGATATGAAATACAGCGCGGGTGGCACAGCTGAAGCTCCCAGTCCATCGATATCGACCGGGGAGAATGAGATAGTTGTAAATGTCAGTTTAACTTATCAGATTAAATAAAATAGAATAATAAAAAGGCTGACCCGTAATGGGTCAGCCTTTTTATTATTGATTTAATTACATTAATCCTTTCCCTATCCCCTCGTGAACCTCTACGTCACCCTTGTGCATACTCACAAACTCATTATGCGCAACCATTATTTTTGACTTCACCGCGTTGGGGCCAGGAATTTCTTTAAAAACAAATTTAGGCTCGGCTCCAGCAGTCTGGATTTCTAAATCACCGAAATCCAGTATCGTCGTAAGTGGCCCAACTATATGAGTAGAGATATCTTGTATCCTAGATAGACTCAGCTCAGAGACGGTACGGCTAAAGAACCCTTTCTGCTCACTATCTATAATCCTATGGTCAGTCACGATCCATGAATCTAGTAAATACATAGTTATGGCGTAAAACAACGAGTTCCACCAAAACAGAAAATATATGGAGACGATCAGCCAGAATAGATTATCGATCCCCATACTCACAATCGCTTCACCAAATACCGCATATATTACAAATGGGACTATAAGCAATAATCCAAAAGCTAGAAATTTACCGAACATCACGAACCAATGTCTATTTAAATACAAGATGACATTCTCGTATGACTTGATGCCATCAAAAGAATATTTGGAAAAATTGAATATATCTAAATATTTCATTTTGAGATCATATTAAACGGATCAACTTCTCTCATAAAATCTGGGTTCACAACGCCATCGAATAGGCCGGCTAGGCCATCGAAACTTAATTGGCTGACTCCACTAGATACCAGAGTGTAAAGTATAATCGCTCCTACAAAATATATGAGAGCCACTACTTTTGGTTTGACGCCTATACCAAATCTAACCAAGTGGTAGATTATGAAGAAAGCCTGGATCCAGTAGAAAACGAAAAAAGCGCCGACGATAATCTGCCCAACTGGAATCTTGCTGAGTATATCCGGAGACATATATAAATATGATATCACTAACTCCCTAAAACCAAAACAACCCCTAGGGGTTGTTTTGCGTATTTATCAATTTGATACAGACAACCAGTCGAAATACGATTTTGTGTTCTACCATATTACAGAACTCCGATTTAGCGGTCGGACCCCGCACCCAATATGGGTATCGACTACATTAAGAAGGTCAGAGGTTTGATGTGAGAAACTAGAAATTGAATTCTACTTCCCATCTCTCATCTCCTACTTCTAACCTTTCTAAATATTCTTTTCTTAAAGAAAAAGATTTTAGAAAGGAGGTGATCCAAGAGCAGCTTCCGCTACCCTTGCCTTGTTACGACTTAGTCCCTGTCATCGATCCTACCGTGTCCCCATGTATAATATGGGTCTTCAGGTATTACCGACTCCCTTGACTTGACGGGCAGTGAGTGCAAAATTCGAGAACGTATTCACCGCAGCATGCTGATCTGCGATTACTAGCAATTCCGGCTTCAAGGAGGCAAGTTTCAGCCTCCTATCCGAACTGGGGATGCCTTTGATGGGATTAGCTCCACCTCGCGGTTTGGCGACCCATTGTAACATCCATTGTATCATGTGTGTAGCCCAAGGTATCAGAGGGCCACGCTGACTTGACGTCGTCCGCACCTTCCTCTTTCTTACGAAAGCAGTTTCGTCTGACACTTGTAACAGACGATGCGGGTTGCGCTCGTTAATCCACTTAAGGAGACCACTCACGTGACGAGCTGACGACAGCCGTGCAGCACCTGCTCAGCACCCTCGAAGGCTACTCTGTTTCCAGAGTATGCAGCTGAGTTTCAAACCTTGGTGAGGTTCCTCGGTTAGAGTCGAATTGAACCACATGATCCACTGCTTGTGCGAATTCCCGCCTATTTCTTTGAGTTTTAAGCTTGCGCTCGTACTTCCCAGGCGGCACATTTAACGCGTTGGCTACGCCACTGGAAGGGTCGATGCTCCCAATAGCTAATGTGCATAGTTTAGGGCGTGGACTACAAGGGTATCTAATCCTTTTTGATCCCCACGCTTTCGCGATTGACCGTCAGCAAACTGCCAGTAAGCTGCCTTCGCTTTTGGTGTTCCGTGCAATATCAATGGATTTCACCCCTACACTGCACGTTCCGCTTACCTCTCAGCTGCTCTAGTCGTACCGTTTCCGACGCGGTCCCAAAGTTAAGCCTTGGGATTTAACATCAGACTAATACAACCGGCTACTCGCTCTTTACGCCCAGTAATTCCGGATAATGCTCGGGGTCTCTGTATTACCGCTGCTGCTGGCACAGAGTTAGCAACCCCTTATTCGTCAGGTACCGTCAAAATTCTTCCCTAACAAAAGCGGTTTACATCCCTAAGGACTTCTTCCCGCACGCGGCGTCGCTCGATCAGGCTTTCGCCCATTGTCGAATATTCTCGACTGCTGCCACCCGTAGGTGTACGAACCGTATCTCAGTTTCGTCGTTGAGGGTCGCGCTCTCACGCCCCCTACCCGTCATAGCCTTGGTGGGCTTTTACCCCGCCAACAAGCTGATAGGACCTAGGCCACTCTCAAAGCGTCTTGCGACTTTACCCTTTCGGGACTATCGGGAATTAGCTAATCTTTCGACTAGTTGTGCCCGACTTCGAGGTATGTACCAAGGTGTTACTAACTCGTTCGCCACTATGCAAAGTATTGCTACCCTGCACCGTTCGACTTGCATGCCTTATCCACGCCGCCAGCATTCATCCTGAGCCAGAATCAAACTCTCTTAATTGATCCTAATTCAGTTATAAATAACTAAAATATAATAGGAAATTCGCTGGTTGACTGTATCAAATTGACAAGCTACTTACCAAATCTAGCTCTGCTAGAATAGCAGAACCACGATTACCCAGTCAATACCGAGCAATCGTGGTTCAACTACGCATCTAATTGTATAGATAATATTATCTAGTGGTATCTCCCATTTTACTCATATTTTATATTAAGTCAATGGCCCTGTGGATGAGCGGTAGATAGCCTCCCCTACCGTCTCAATCCCATCAATTGAGACGGTAGGGTCTCAGTTCCCCGGGAGCCGCTCAGTCGCTAGAATTAAATGGCTCCCGACCAAACAAAAAGGCCCACTTCAGCGGGCCGTTAGGCGTTATACAATGATCTGAGTTTGTCGATAGCTCGGTTGGCAATATCGGTCTGCATATCAAGATACTCTTTATCCATAATTCCTTTCATGTAAACTGGCCCATTATCTGGGTCAGACAGACGCGTAACCTCCACATAAAGTTGATCGATGAGCCTAGAGCTAGTGAGACAGAAACGCTCATCACCATCGAACGTTAACGAGATGTTTAGCCCACCTCCCTCCGTATGGCTTAGGACGATATTCAAGCGATCATATTTAGAGACATATCTAGTTTCCACCCACCCTCGCCAATTCTTAAACTTATCAACTGTCCAATTAATTTTGCGGGATGTAGTCAATTGTGTGAGTAAGTATACTAGCTCATCTCCAAAGAATTTATTGCTCAAGATAAAATCACCACGATCGGTTTCGATATATGCGCCGCGTCCATCTAAAGATGTCAAACCTTCCTGAGATAGATTACTTATCCTGAGATCTACGCCCAGACGCTTCTCAGGCTTGTGCACTTCACACATACAAGCTCCCCTTCTCAACGAGCTGAATAGAATATATGTCGAATTAGAATTGTGGTCAAGCAGAAGAAAAGCGGCCCCGTTGGGGCCGCTTTTCTTAATAACTATTTAGAGTTCTTCTCCCGCCACTCGACAATTTTCTTGTGATCCCCGGAAAGTAGTACTTTCGGGACCATAAGCTTTTTGCCCTTCATTATATATACGTCTGGGCGAGTGTACTGAGGATGCTCACGATTTGAGCCATTCGAGAAGCTTTCTTTCTCTATCGATTCCTCTTTGGCCACTACGCCAGGGATTAATCTTGAGACCGCCTCCATTACCACCATCGTTGCCACTTCGCCGCCAAATAAAACATACTCGCCTATCGATAGCTCTTCATCGGCAATATTTCTAGCCACTCTTTCATCTACGCCTTCGTAGCGTCCACATATAAATGTTAACTGATCGTACTTAGAGAGTTCTTGGGCTTTCTTCTGATTAAAAACCTTGCCCTTGGCCGAGAGTAAAACGATTCTCGACTTTTTACTTTTCTTTATCGATTTAACAGCCTTAAAAATTGGATCAACCATCATCACCATCCCCGCTCCTCCGCCATAGGGCCTGCCATCTACAGTCTTATGGTTGTCGGCCGTCCAGTCACGTAAATTATGAGTCTCGATTTTTAATAACTTCTTTTTAATTCCGCGCGCGATTAAAGCCTCGTTCTTAAACGAATCAAAGAAGTTCGGGAAAATTGTTAGAACATTAAATTTCATAAATCGATGATTATATAGAAAGAGGGCGGGTAACCCGCCCTCATCGTAGTCGGCTATACTGCTGTTACTACTCTTTTACTGATCTCTACCTTCGGCTCATTTCCTTTATCGCAGACACATTCCCAGCAATTAGCACTGTGATTATTGCAACCCACGCGTTCGCACATCCCAAACGAAATCTTGGGAGGTTCTTTACGCATTCCACAGAAAGACGAGCCATGTGTTTCTCTAGCACAAGCCGGACACAGGAACATGTCGCCTCCAAATGGTAAGAACTGCCTGGATATAATACGACTGATTGCGGTGATTGTCAATTAAACGCTCCAAGCACATATAAAAAGGGCTCACCACGGTAAGCCCTAGAATAGTTGCGATATCCATCTAAGCTGCAAATTCGCAAGTCGAACTCCCAAATCGAACAAACTTTTTGAGAATCTAAATCTTCTAATTTGCGATCTATAAGAGTAGAACTGCCTAAAGGCTTTCCTAATAACCAATTCTAAATTCTTATCCTCGGCACCCTCGCCTCTCAAGACATTATTCATTAAGTCATATCTAGACCAATCAATCGAAGCAAGTCTATCCTCCTTATGTATTCTTTCAAATAGATCCGTCCCAGGTAACGGCGTAAGAATCGTAAACTGAGCAATGTCTATCTTGTTAGCGATGGCCCACTCAACGGTTTCGTCATATGAACCCTCTCTCTCAAAGTCAAATCCGAATATCAATCCTCCCATGACATTAACGCCGCGATCGTGTAGTCTCTTTATGGCACTCTCGTAATTTGCTCTCATGCGTTGCTTCACTCTTCCAACCCCATCACCAAGCGTATCTTCGCTGATAGATTCCAGGCCGAGAAAAACTCCAACCATGCCCGAGCCAACAGCTGAATCCAGTATGTCTTCGTCGGCAATCCTTATATCGGCCTGGGAAACCCATCTTATCCCGAGCGGCTTAATCGCACTGAACAAGTCTCTGGCAAATCTTTTATTGGCAATGATATTATCATCGGAGAAGAATAAGAGATCCATCCCCTTCGCCTTCTCCTCTGCAATCTTGCCGACAATATAAGCTATGCTCTTGGTCCTTATTGTCCGACCGCTTATTTTGGTTACCGAGCAAAATTCGCAGTTATGTGGACACCCTCTACCGACTTGCATATAGGTGACTCTTAACGATATCGGCAACCAGTCAATAAATCTAACCCTATGCGTCTTTGGAATCTCTCTGGTTTCCAAAAGGTCTAGGCTACTCGGCAAGGATGGTCTATATATACTCTTCATTTCACCACGCTCGAAATCCCTGAGTATCTCTGGCCAAATCTCATCGGCCTCTCCAATTACAACTGAATCAACATATCTTGCCGCTTCCTCTGGCATCACCGAAGCGTGTATACCACCCATAATCGTCGCTACCCCGCGCGCCCTAAACTTGCCAGCGATCTCGTAGGCCCGTGGAGCTAGGGCAGATAAAGCCGTCAGAGCAACAAGATCGGTCTTGGTATCGAAGTTAATTGCCACCCTGCTCTCATCTACAAGCTCGACGTCCCAGCTTGTCGGCGTGATAGAAGCAAGTAGATGAATCGCCTGATTGGGAAGATTAAAAAAAGAAACTGAAGCCAGGTTCATATTTGTCTGTCTTGGACAAATGAAGGTGACCTTCATGCGTATCCAGCCTTTCAATGTTCTCGGAAAACTCTATCACAAAACGCCACTTCGTTAAACACGATTATTGCCAACCCCGCTAGAGAAAATTCTCTAACGGGGTTAATTAAAAAACAGGCCCCGTTCGGGGCCTGTTTTTTAAAATTCGTATTATAGATTGCCGAGGTCGTTCATAACGTCTTCGACATCTCTAGTTTTGCCTGGCTCAGCAACTGGTGCAGCCGGCTCCATTCTTCCACCCTCTGGTTCCTCGATTCTGAGGTTAACTCTTGCGTTATTCCTCATACCGACAATTCTTGCCAAAGCTCTGATGGCCTTAGCTGTTGATCCAGCTCTTCCGATCAGAAGACCCATATCTTCTCTGTTAACCTTAACGGAGAGAAGAACGCCAAGCTCGTCAACTGTCCTAGTAACATTTACGTCATCAGGGTGGTTAACGATTTCCTTGATTATCATCTCTACAAACTCTCTGTCTCGATCTTGTGCCATTGTCTTTAAAACTGTTCGTCGTTCACGCTCCAGCTTCGCTGAAATTCATGAACAAACTGTCAGTCAGTAAGCACTCATTTTGATTCTCGACCCTTCCCGAAGGAATTATTACTCGCTAATATTATCCCATTTAGAGTCCCCGGTCAATTCTGGCTTGACCTCTCCGTCCACGCTTTCCTTCTCTCTCCCATCTCTTTCCGCCACAAATCTTTTAACTTCTTCATAACTCATCTGCTTTGGCCAAAGTAGATTACAATCTTTATCATAAATCGGCATGATAAGCCCCTCTCTTCCTTTATATGCCACTACCATTAATCTAGCCAATATAGCTACTTTTTTCTTCATCGCCTCGGGATCGTTACTGAATTCTCGGACTGACTCAGTCTGGCTAGTATTGTAGGTTATGTATTCCCCATTTGGCTCACGAGGCCGCAAGATTATCCCATAGAAATTACGTGGAGGAACTCGATGTTTAATCGCGTAGCCCCACTCACTATCTATATAAGCAAATAATGGGTCAAAATTCTTTTTCTCATTGATTTTTTTTAATACGTTCAATAAATTGATTCCCGGTGTCCACGTTAGGACTCCATCCTTTTCTGTTGTTTCACAACCAGCATTCAACCTTGGACCATTTACTTTTATATATTCCTCAATTTTTATTATTAAATCAGAAAGGCTAATATCTAAGTCCCTACCCAAGCCCAGTGCTGATAGAATTTCCGACCCTGCGGCAGGCGTATTAATCCTAAAAGTTTTTGCCTTGCCCACCTTTCTAGCCATAACATCACGCATTGGGAACTCCTCTCTAAATCCCTTTAGGGAAAAACAGATTGAGATTTCATCTAAATAATAAGTCTTTGATGCTTCTTTCGCGCTTCTTCCAACGATATTGCACCATAAGGTCGCTTTCTTTTCTATTCTAGCTTGCTTATACCACACATCCATATTGTAATCTGATGGCATTGAAGCAGCCTGAGACTTACCTAGTAAGCCCTTCTGAAGTTGTATCATCAATGTTCGCCTAGACTCCTCATCATCCAAATTAGTGTTCAATGCGGTAACCGCGGTATCTGCCAGATTAAGATCTCTGACTTTCTCCATTATTTTCTCTACAATTTCCGGAGACAATTCAACTCCCTGGCTTTCTGGCTTTGGTTTTTCTTGTGATTTGATATTTCGATCTGGGATATCGTGACTCATATTATTTATATGACAATATTGGCCACGCGGCCTTGTATATATATGAATTTTTTAATCACTTGGCCATCTATATATTTCTGTATTTTTTCATTAGCCATCACTAACTTTTTAACTTCGTCTTCTGGCAGGCCAGCCTTCATTAATATAGCATCCCTTACTTTGCCGTTTATCTGGATGACCAGATTAAATGACTCCTCTTTGAGTAGTGTCTCATCAAACTTCGGCCACGATTCTAGGTGAATCGATTTCTCATTACCTAAAACTTCTTGCCACAACTCTTCGGCGATGTGTGGTGCATATGGCGCAACCACCTTCAGAATTAATTCATACTGCTCTTTGCTCAATTTATATTCTTCGCCTGTAATCTCTTCCAGGCTATTAAGCATCTTCATCAATCCGCTAACGCCCGTATTAAATTTCAGCTCTTTAATGTCGCCCCCCACATTCTTAATAGCCCTGGCAATCTCGACATCGATCTCCGGCTTTTCGTAAACTTTTAGTTTTTTATCTTCATGTCTTGAAACGAAATTCCAGATTCGATTCAAAAATCTTGAAACACCATTGATACCTTTCGGATCCCATGGGCCGCCCTGCTCATATGGTCCCATGAAAGATAAATACATTCTAACCGTATCAGCTCCGTAATTTTTTACCTCAACATCGGGATCGACAACGTTACCTCTAGATTTAGACATTTTCTGGCCATCAGGTCCAAGAATTATGCCGTGATTAACGCGACCGAGAAAAGGTTCATCGAATTTTACATACCCCAACGAATGCAAAGCTTTGGTGAAAAATCGGGAATACAAAAGATGCATAGTATTGTGCTCGGCACCACCAACATACAGAGGCACCGGCAACCAAGCATCCATATTCTCCTGACTAGCAAATTCTCCTTTGTTGTTAGGATCAGCGTAGCGCATGAAGTACCAAGACGAGTCTACGAACGTATCCATGGTATCGGTTTCTCTCTCAGCCTCACCTCCACACTTGGGACATTTCGCCTTTAGCCATTTGCCCGATTTAGCTAGTGGCGATCGGCCATCGTCAGATGGTTTAAAATCATCTAGCTTGGGCAATTTGATTGGTAGATCTTTCTCTGGTACGGGTACATAGCCGCACTCCGTGCATTTGATTATCGGTATGGGCACGCCCCAATATCTCTGTCTTGATAATATCCAATCGTGTAAGCGATACTGCTTGATCAATCTTCCCAGCCCCTTAGACTTGAGCTCTTCGACAATCTTCGTTCTCGCCTCTTCCGAGCCTATCCCCGTATATTTACCAGAGCTCATAAGCAACCCATCCCCCTCGTAGCAAAGTTCTCCTGATGATATATCAGAGATCAGCTTCTTTAGATGTTCCATTGGGTTAGCACTGACTGAAACATGCCCCTCGAAATATGTAGGCGATACAACCCCCACAATTGCTATTCCGTGTTTTTTGGCGAAGTCGTAGTCCCTCTGGTCGTGTGCCGGCACAGCCATAACTGCACCCGTACCGTAATGAGCTAATACGTAATCAGCCACCCAAACCGACACTTCCTCGCCGTTAATCGGATTAATAGCTACCACACCTTTGAGCTGAGCTCCGGTCTTACTTTTAACATTAGTCATTCTCTCCAACTCAGATTTTCTTTTGGCTTCAGTAATATATTTTTCAACTTCATCCCAGTTGGTTATGAAGGGCTTAAGATCCTTAACTAATTCATTCTCAGGTGCTAAGACCACATAGGTTGCACCGAAAAGAGTGTCGGCTCTAGTAGTAAATACTTCGATGCTTTTATTAAAATCTTTTATTTTAAAACTAATCATCGATCCTTCCGATCGGCCGATCCAATTTCTCTGAGCTAGCTTAGTTGTTTCGGGCCAATCGACTCGATCGAGACCGTCAACTAAGTCATCTGCGAATTTAGTTATTCTAAACATCCACTGTGATAACTTTCTTTGCTCAACGTCCGTGCCGCAACGATCACATTTACCATTTACCACCTGCTCATTAGCTAGGACCGTCTTGTCTTTTGAACACCAATTGACTGGTGTTTCGGCTCGATAGGATAAATCTTTTTCGTAAAACTTCAGAAACATCCATTGAGTCCATTTGTAATACTCTGAGTCAATTGTTTCGACTTGCCTTGACCAATCAAATGTCGCACCCATACTTCTCAGCTGTTTAGTCATGTAAGCGATATTCTTTTTGGTCCAATCGCCGGGGCTAGTCTCTCTCTGAATAGCCGCATTCTCTGCTGGTAAACCGAAAGCATCAAAACCGATTGGATACATCACGTTCTTGCCGTTCATTCTCTCATAACGAGCCAAGATATCTGGCAAGGCAAAGGCGTACCAATGGCCAATGTGTAGATTACCAGAAGGATACGGAAACTCTACCAATAGCAAATGGTTATTCGCTCCGGCCACGGCTTCATGCATCTTCTCTTTTTCCCAATATTTTTGCCACTTCTTTTCTATTTTGCCTGGATTGTATTTCTTCATTATTTAATCTTTATTTCTGCCCACGGATCAGGCCTACTTTTAGCCTCACCCATTTCTTTATAGTTTCTCCTCCAAAAATCTATGTGATGTTCCAAGGCTTTTCTGCCTTCGGGATTAGCTGAATGTACGCTCAGTTCTGGTCCCGATTCCATCATCTCAGGATGTGTTTCGGACAACCATTTCAATACTTCCCAACCATCTTTTTCTCCATCGCCTAAATCATTATCAAAACTGATCGCCTCGATTACCTCTCCCGTCCTCAAAGCTTCTTCTACTAGTTCCTTGAATTCGAGAAAATTGATAGCTCGCCTCCAATCTTCAGGCGCCCAGCTCCTTCTTTCGTCATTACCCTGATCATCTAAGAATATCTTCATAATATATGCAGTATATAAAAACTGGCTCATTAAATCAAAAAATCCCGCCGTGGCGGGATTAAATATCGACGACAGTCCACGGATCAATTCGTGGGATATATCTACCTTCGGCGTTGTATACAGAGCTTACGTTGGCGACGATACCATATCGACCATAACCTTCATGGATATGCCCACACACTAGAAGCTTTAAGTTCGGCAATGCCTCCATACGAAACCTAAGCCTACGACTGCCCCAATGCTCCCCCTTACTATTCATATCACCCCAGCCATAGGGTGGTGCATGAGAAACGATAACGTCGACGTCCTTAGGTATGTCCTGATAGATCTTTGCCAGCGTCCTCTCTGGAGCCATCCATGCCCATCTCATATATGGCAGACTCCAAGGAGAGCCATATATCTTTATTCCTCCGATTTTAATGACCTGCTCAACTAAGACATTGGCGCTCTTAACGCCCATCGTCAGATCAGGCATCGGCCAGTCGTGATTACCCCAAGTCAAGACAGTTCGTTTGACAGGAGCTTTCGCAAGCCATGGATTAAGTCTGTTGGTAATAAAATCCCAGATACCCTCTTCGGGCAGAATATCTCCCGCCAATATCATCAAGTCCCCCTCTGGGACACTCGCTGGCAAATAGCCGTGTAAATCGCTTCCGAGTATTAATCTCATGTGCGCCCCAATCAATGAGCTAACCCCATGCTATAACAACTAATACTAAAAATCTATGCCGAACAGCTTTCTCGCATTTTGATTACATATGCTTACGACTTCGGCTAATTCTATATTTTTTAATTCAGCCACGCGCTTGGCTACCTCGATAACACGTATTGGTTCGTTTCGTTGGCCACGATATGGCACCGGCGACAGCCATGGCGCGTCCGTTTCCAGAAGTATCTGTTCCATGGGCGCATATCTGACGACCTCATCGTATTGATTGGCAAAAGTTATTATTCCATTGAATCCTAAATAAAACCCTAAGTCGAGGTATTTCTTAGCCTCGTCGACTGTTCCAGTAAACGAGTGAGCCACGCCATCCACAGTCAGTCCGTCATTCGATTTCAATATATCCGCCAAGTCATCATGAGCCGATTTTCCTAGCTTCTCGTTACGAGAATGTATTACCAATGGCAGCTTGGCTTCGTGGGACAAATTTATAAATTCCAAAAAAATATCTTTTTGCCTTTTTCTTCTATCTTCTTCTGGCGTTCGATAGTAATCTAATCCAACCTCGCCGATAGCCACGACTTGTTTTGAAATTATTTTTTTATAATCTTCGATTGCAAAATCTTCTCCGATCTCGTCAGGATGAGCTCCAATCGTAGCCCAAATTTGATTAGGATATTTTTTTGCTAAAGCTATCCCCCCCTCAGACGATTTCAGGTCGGCTCCGATGGCTATCATAAAAACGCCATCGACTAGATTGCGTTTTATCATTTCCTCACGATCGTTATCGTAATCTGGAAATTGCGGATGACAATGAGTATCGATTATTTTCATTGTTGTAAACGAGGGAAAAGCCCAGCGCCCTTCTTGATCAAGAATTTATAGTTATCTTGAATTTGCCTCTCTCCGCTATCGCCAAAAACGGCAAATATTTTTTGACTTGTTTCTGGCATAAATGGCTGTAGCCGCCAAGAAATATTGTGGATCATGGCCGCAAGAACAGTCATAATCTCTAAAAATTCGGCTGGATTATTTTTTATAACCTCCCAAGGCTTATTGGTATCAATAAATCTATTGGCGATTGCAATTCTAGAGAATATGAAATTACCCAAAACTTCGTGAAGCTTGAACTCGTTGACTAATTGACCATAGCCAGACTCGTCAAAAAATTCTTTAATTTCTGGATTTTCGCCCACCTCTTTTGCTACGACCTCCTTCTTATACACTAGTTCTCCGTCAAGCTTACTTTCGATTAGAGTCGCCACGCGCTGAACCAGATTGCCCAAACCATTGGCCAAGTCGCCGTTGTATCTATCCTCCAACTTCTTAAACGAGAAGTCACCGTCATCATCGGACGGGATCTCTCTCAATAAGAAATATCTAGTCACATCAACACCATACTTTTCGATTAATTGGTTGGGGTCGATAACATTTCCCAGTGACTTAGACATCTTCTCGCCCTCAGCCGTTACGAAGCCATGGACATAAATTGATTTGGGCAATTCTACCCCTGCCGACAGAAGTATCGCCGGCCAATACATGGCATGAAATCTTAGAATATCTTTTCCTATTAAATGCACGTCCACGGGCCAATATTGCGAGAATTTTGGATCTTCGGGATAGCCAAGTGCTGAGATATAATTTGTTAAAGCATCGGTCCAGACATACATTGTTTGCGTGTCGTCGCCTGGGACTGGTATCCCCCATTTAAGCGTCGCAGTCGGACGAGAGAAGCTAACATCTTCGGCATCATCCAATAAATTCAAAATTTCACCTTTCTTCGACGTCGGTACAATTTTCAATTCATCTTTCTCTATCTTCTCTTTTATAACTCCAGTATATTTCGAGAGTTTAAAAAACCAATTTTTTTCTTTGACTAACTGGGGCTCGGTTTTATGAATCGGACACAAGCCGTCCTCTAGGTCGCTCTTCTTTTTATTGGCCTCGCAACCCACACAATATAGACCTTCATAATCTTTTTTATACAAGTCTCCACTTTCTGCTAATTTTTGCCAAATCTTTTGAGCCGCCGGCCAATGCCTCACTCGATCAGAGGTTCTTATGAAGTCATCATTGGAGATATTTAGCTTCTTGGTCAGATCAATAAATGTCTGGGCTATTTCATCCACGAATAGTTGGGTATCTTTGCCATGCTTTTCTGCTGCCTGAGCTATCTTAGAGCCATGCTCATCGGTACCAGTTAAGAAATACGTATCATCCCCCATCAAGCGATGGTGCCTAGCCAGAACATCCGCTTGTAATAATTCTAAAGCAAAGCCGATGTGCGGTTCCGCATTCACGTAAGCTATCGCCGTCGTTATGTAAAATTTATTTTTCATTATTATTTATTGGCTATGACAACTACAAATTCGCCGAGGAGATTATCGCCAGATAGCGATTTGGTTATGTGATCGATGTCTCCGCGATAGATTGTTTCGAATTGCTTAGTTAGTTCGCGACCAACCATTATTTTTCTGGCATCTATATTCGATAGTTTCTTTAACTCGTCCAAGGCTTTCAATATTCTATGCTTTGATTCGTAAAAAACAACTGTCTCGTCTATTATGGCAATGTTCTTAAAAAATGTCTGCCGACCTTTTTTGTGTGGCGGAAACCCAAGGAACACAAATTTATCTGTAGCAAAGCCGCTAACACTCAACGCCGATATGGCTGCATTTGCTCCCGGGATAGGTACAATCATCAGATCTGGGATCTCTTCCAACGCCTTCATTATTAAATAGTTGCCTGGATCGTTTATGCCCGGTGTACCAGCATCAGTTACTAGCGCTAACTTCTTATTATCTCTAAGCATCTCTATTATCTGATCTATCTTCTTAAAATCGCTATGTTGATGATAGCTAATTATATCTTTCTTGATGTTGTATCTTTCAAGGAGATTTCTAGTGACCCTAGTATCTTCAGCTAAAATCAAATCAACATTGCTTAGGACATTAATAGCCCTCAACGTTATATCTTCGAGGTTGCCGATTGGAGTAGCGACTATATATAACATATTTAATTCCAAGCACTAAATTCTAAATAGAATTAGGGTCTTAGTTTTAGGCGGCGCCCTTTCTTGATTCCTTGTGCTTGGCCATATCGTCAAGAATCTCAACGATAACCGTAGCTACCGGTACCGACAATATCATGCCAGGTATTCCGGCGAGTTGAGCACCCACGAGTAGGGCTATAATCACGACGACCGGATTTAAACCCGTAGTTCTGCCTATTACCAATGGGACAAGAATATGATTCTCTAGTTGCTGGACTACTACATAAAATATAACAAGCCAGACGCCTAACGCCGGAGACTGCATGAAGCCCAAGAATACGGCCGGCATGGCTGAAAGCACTGGCCCGACAACTGGGACTATTTCAAATACCATCGCCAACACGGCCAAAGCTAAGGCATATTTGATACCCATAAGAGACAATCCTATATATACGACAACTCCAACGATTAAACTAAGCAACATCTGCCCCTGCAACCAACGACCAACTTTTATTTCCGACCTTTTCCAAAGATCCAAAACATAAGTCTCGTATCTCTCCGGAATTATCGAACCGATAAAAACTTCGATACCCTTCTTCGTAACTGATAGGTAAAAAGATATGACCACTATGGCAAAGAAAGAGAATATGCCACCGAACACGCTAACGACAAGTCCAATCACCGATTGAGACGCCTGCTGGAAATAAGACGAAATTCCATCAAGGACATTCTGAATCTCTCCAAGAAAATCTAAATATTTAGGCGCACCCTTTTGAGCCGCTTCCAACGAATTGGTAATTTTATCAACGAATTTCGGTAAGGCATTGGCCAACTGAGAAGCTTCTTGAGCCAAATATGGCACTACAAGCGAGAAAACTGTTATGACTAGGCCGACTACGATGAGAAAGAGTAATAGCACGCCTAGTATTCTCGGAAAGCCCTTGCCGTCGAGCCAATTAGCAAATGGCGAGATCGCCGAAGCGACAATAAGCGCGAACAAAAATATAACCGCTACGTCTTTAAGAACATAGAGCAGAAGGAATCCCACGATAATCATGATCGCTCTGAACATGCTAGACGAAGATATATCTATGTGGACGTGTTGGTTGTCTGCCATCTCTATATTTTTATAATTTTTTTAAATTGCTCCGTATCTTTATACGGACCAATAATCGCAAAATTTAATTTAGAATTATCAATGAGATCCCTAGCCAGTTGATTAACTTCTTCTAGTGTTACCCTATTAATCTTATCTAGTCTTTCTTCCGGCGTCAAAACCTTATTCTCAAATAATACCGAGTCGCAATAGTCAGAGGCCATATTCATAGAGCTCTCAAGGTAAATGGCCATACTCCCGTTAAGATGATCTTTGGCTTGTTGGAGTTCGGCTTCGGTCACGCCATCATTCTTTAATTTCCTCATTTCATCAAGCACCACCTCGACCGCCTCGACGGCTTTATCCTTATTGACGCCAGCCCTAGTCGTAAACATTCCACAATCAGTAAGCAAATCGGCGCTGGCGCCAACATAGTAAGCCAGCCCCCTCTTCTCTCTTACTTCTTGGAACAATCTTGAAGTCATACTGCCTCCAAATATCAAACTCAAAAGACTCAGCGCATATCTTCTCTCGTCAAACATATCGAAAGCCCTGACGCCCAAATTAAAATGGGCCTGATCAGTCTCTTTCCAATGAATCAATACTTGCGGTTCGGCCTGCTTATCGTCTACTGCCAATTTTGATATCGGCTTGCCTTCTCGAGCATTCGTGAAATATTTCTCGACAACTGCTCGGCCCTGCTCATTAGTAATATTTCCAGCTATAGCTACTATGGTATTCTCGGCGATATAATGAGTATTAAAATAATTAACAAAATCTTCTCGTTTTAACGCAGTAACTATTTCCTTCTCTCCGGTCACGTCCCAACCTAACGGCTGATCTTTATATAGTAGCCCTTCGAATAAATCGCCAATATAACGACTAGGCATATCACGATACATATTTATCTCTTCGACGATTACGCCCTTCTCTGTCTCTATCTCCTTCTCATCTAATAATGAGTTCAAAAATATATCGGAGATGACATCAGTCATTAGGTCCAGTTTTTCGGCGCTAGCTCGGGCATAGTATCCTGTATACTCTTTACTCGTGAAAGCATTGTATTCGGCTCCGATAGATTCAAGCTCCTTAGCAATCTGAACCTTGTCTGGCCTCTTGGTCGTACCCTTAAACATCATGTGCTCAAGAAAATGCGAGATACCATTTATATTCTTTGTTTCGAATCTTGATCCAGTACCAACCATAACTAAAACTGTGGCCGTCTTAGTCCCCTCCATGGGCACGGTTATTAATCTCAATCCAGATTCAAACGTGTGTAATTTGTGCTTTGGTTCCATTTCATCTCGGAGGCAGGAAGATATTGTTTTCTCGAGTACGGGCTGTATTTCTCTCCTGAGAAATCACCCTCTCGCTCGGCGCCGTCGCGCCTGCGCGGGCCTCTCGAAAATAACATCTTCCCACCTCTAGTTAACGTAATAATATATAAAATTGTGTCGGCGGCTGGAATCGAACCAGCGACCTAGCGCTTATGAAACGCTCGCTCTAACCCCTGAGCTACGCCGACCCTACTACGCTCTGATTTACATCAGAGCTTCGAAGGACAAGTATAACTAGGAATAAGCTACACCTGTCCACCGAAGCTCGGACATTAGGACGAGCGAAGGAGGAAGCTACGCCGACATAGAAAAAGCGATTAACTCACATATTCTACAACATAAAACTCATCATTTCAATACATAAATGCAGAAGAAAGAACCCACGAGAGACAGCGCAAGACGCGCAGACTCACTTACGAAAATAATCGCAAAGAGTTGGGTATAAAAAAGCCCGCGGTTGCGGGCGTCATTCTAAATCTTCCGACCTTTGGGGATAATCTTCATTGTCTAGTTTTATGGCAAAAGCAAGCATCATTAAGGCATTCCTGACTCTCGGACTCATGCCTCCGCCCAAGACGGGAACCCTAAACCTAAGCGATTGGCCTGGCTGGCCGTCATTCCATGTGTGGCAATCTCCATCTGGGCCTATAAGTACATTCAGAGTGCCAGCATGGGTACCATCATGATCATCATGAAGTCTTTGATGTACTTTCCCCGCTTCAAGACCGTTAATCCAGAAAGGATTGTTGAGAACTCGTATCGCATCTTTCATTAATCTCTCTTGTGACGGTTCGGGCATAACAATTCTCCAAAGAACGTGAAACTAAAATACCACTTTTGTGGTATTGGTCAATCCTATCCAAGCGGTCTAGTCTCTCTAACTATCACCGTCTTAAATAGTTGCGCAGTCGTAAAGCTACTCTTATCTACCAAACGTACTATCTTATTTTTCTGGGGATGTACATAGACATAGCTCTCAATTCCACATTTCGGACAGACTAAGTAGCAAAATTTCGTTTCGGACGTATTCCAGTAATCTCCTTCGGTGCAACCACTTGGTGGCGTATACCATTTAATTTGGATAAAGGTCCAATTGCTAAGTCGACTCTCTTTATGACACTTGGGACAAGATATAAAGCTTCTTCGAATTGCCTCGAGCTGACGATTTCTAATTCTATCCTTCTGAACTCTAAGAACATCTAACTCGCGTTCAGCGGCTGAGATGACATCCATTCCAAGCCTCCTCTAGTTAACGAACTACCGAAATCTTAAAGTTTTAAGAATCCTTAGTCAATCAACTTCTGTAAACTAAAAAAGATGAAGCCCCGATGAGGGCTCGGCCTCATCGGGGCTATGTCAGCAGAGGATGCTGGACTTCGACAGGATTCAAAACGGCCACGCATCTCCGGAGATAATCCGAAAGAACTTGACTACCTCACCAGGCGCTTCCCGCATCCGAGATCCTTCCTGACGGGGATCCGCTTCAAAAGTTTCCCCTGTTCATCGTAATAATGACGAACTGACCAGTAGCCAGTTGCCTCGACTACCTCTCCTCTCATATTTACGATTTTGATAACAGGACCGATAGTCACGAAGTAGGTCCACTGGTAGGCGTCATCGATATCGCCCGCCCCACCCCCAAGCTTCAAGACAGAATACGCTAGAGATAACCCGGTCGAGCCACGCAAGAACGTTCTGTAGCCACATCACCCTCTCCTCTCCTTAAAACGGCGCATCTATATAATACCATGGCGCAGATATCTGTCAATGAAGTTTGTAAATCTTCGATAATTATATATACTGGTTCTGCGGGGTAGAGCAGTGGCAGCTCGTCGGGCTCATAACCCGGAGGTCGCAGGTTCGAATCCTGCCCCCGCAACATAGGATTGACAATACCGCAGAGATGCGGTATTGTTTTATTAGCTGGGCAGAGATGCCCTAATATTAACAACCCGAGAGGGTTCCTGGAGACAGGAGAGGACGCCATGGAAGCGAAAGAGGTCGTCAGAAGAATCATTGCTGGTTCGAGGACTATTGACGCAATGCGTGATGAGATTGACCTTGTGGTCAAAACAGTCCTCGGACTTACTGGCTCGACCGAGCTCATTAATGCTGCTGTTCAGTATCATGACAAGATATTCTTCAGCGACGGGAATGCGTCCTGGCACCTATTCTTCAAGAAAGGCTGGCCGTCGCAGATCGTAGTAGAGTTCATACTGGGTAAAACAAGGGTCATTTACTCTTCATATGAGTATGATGGATTGACGATTCCAATGGCCTACGTCGAAAGAGTTTACGAGATGTTGACACTTTTCGTCGCAGAAATGGTGAAGATGTTTCCCCACCTAGAGGAGAGGCTTTCTCCTTTGCTCAAGGCCGCCGACAGGGCCTAGATCACACCCCGCCCCAAGACTCAGGACCTCAATCCTCCGTCTGGTGCGAGGTCCTTTGTTTTTTATACCCAACTCTTCATGAAATTGAATCTTGTATTACTATAGTACCCTCTCAACCAGGTTCTCCTCCTTCGCTCTTCGAGCTCCGGAAGGACACAGTAACGTCCTCTTTTAGTCTTCCGAAGTTTTGATGTAGGAGCCCAACCTCCACAACATGGGATTGACAAATACCACGAGAGTGGTATTTTAGTTTCGTGTTCTTCGAAAGGAATAAGACATATGGCCCTAGCTACGACTCGAGGAAAGAAGGCGGCTCTTGTGGCACTTGCCACCAGACGCGAAGAGAACAAGACGCGAGAACGAGTCGACAACAGTCGTCTCTGCGCTGGCTCACCGATGCACTTCGATTGCCTCAGCTGCGGCGCCGACATTCAAGTTCCGGAAAGCTACACCACGCGACCGAATCTCTGCGATGAATGTCAAGCCCTGAAAGATCTCGGCTGGCTGGAGTAATTTATGACGAACCTTCTGTCAATTTTGTTCGCAATCTTCCTAACTCTTGGATTATTCAAAATCGCCACTGGTTATGAAAGACATGATTACGTAGACGGCAAGCTAATGAAGGCATGGCACGTATCTTTGCCTGGATATGCTGGGGTTTATTATCCCGAGCAAATTATTGAATTGCAGAACTGGACCGACACCCATTGGGATTCACTGAGGGTGGTAGACAAGGGTACCGGGAAAGACAACCCAGAGGCTACAGCCGGTCTGGCCTTAAAAGCCGTGGGTATCTATCTCGACTATGAACTGAAACAGAAAGAAGACGGGCATTGGATTCTGTTCCGGCCGTCAAAATCCGAGAGATACTTCACCTGGGCCGCCTATTACAGGGTAGGCTCGTGGCGAAATGCTGAGCGATAAGAACTATGCCTAATTTGGCTCGCTGACCGAGAACGGTCTTTTTTATTTACCATGATCTCATAAATCCAAACTCAGCATTGCCATAATAAGAAGCTAACCAGGTTCTCCTCCTTCGCTCTTCGAGCTCCGGAAGGACACAGTAACGTCCTCTTTTAGTCTTCCGAAGTTTTGACGTAGGAGACCACCCCCCCCCACAACATGGGATTGACGAATCCCACGAGAGTGGTATTTTAGTTTCAGCTCGTTTCCGCTAAGAGGGTGCCCTATGTGCGACTGCGCCAGATCATTGGAAGAATTGGCTACAATTATCAATCGAGAAGATCCAATTATCGATCGGGTCTACGATCAAGATGGCCCATATTGGGCACGGGGCCTCAAGAAGCACGTTATCGTATCGTTGTTAGCTTCAAATATACCTACCGACGTTCTGGCATGCGATTGCCCATCCGCCAAGAGATTAAGAAGAATCTCTCAATTGGCCGCGGACCTGGCTATGGTTAATGCCGAAGGCAGCATGCTCGAACGTGCCGCAGTCGACAATGCCTATACTCTCACAAGCGCGCTAGTTAGCGGTTCAGAAGAAGCCAACCGGCTTATCGCATTCATGGATGCGGCAACCGAAATGACTACCGACAAAAAAGGAAACAGTGCAACAGGTCTTAAAGCTGCCACATAATTTAGAACACTCTGCCGACTAACGTCGGCTTTCTCTTTACCACAATCTCGCATTGACAATACCGCGTAAATGCGGTATTGTTTTTGTATTCTTTTACATGATTGGGGGGGGAGGTTCTAGATGGAGACTACGATCTTCCTAGGCATTACATTCCGTTCAGCATCACACTTAATCTGGTTCGTTCAAAGTATGGTAATCCTACTAGTCTCTATGATTTATTATGCCCGCAAGATCTTTACGAGCTCACGAGAGATCGAGTCATTCTCAGGACCAACGTTTTACCTAACGGCCTTTCATGGAATTACCATCCTTCAAGCCATCGTCCACACTAGACTAGGTAGAATTAATGGTCCAATTTATTCCGTTGACTGTATTTGGTTCAACTCACTTATGGTGCTGGTATATTTATCGCTAGGATATGCCGCCCATAGGGCTAGCCTCGTAAGGCTGCGAAGGCGGGTCTGATTACCCGCCTTTTTCTTTATCATAATTTAGCAAATCTAAATCTCGTATTACCATAGTAACCCTGGAGACAGCCTCCCCTATCGAGCGGGGCTTGGAAAAGGCGGCAACTACCCGTTGACGCTTGTCGCATATTGTAATATATTCGCCGCAGATCCAGGCGAGGCTCGCCATGAACGAAAGAGTCAAACAAGCCATCGATAGAAAACGCGGCCCAGACGATCCAGATTTTTGTGTCATGTGTGGAGAAGATACGCCAGAATACAAGATGAGCACTCACATAGATGACCGCAGAAACTATATTGAGGGTATGGGTCAAGTTTGTGCCAAATGTGCAGTCAAGCATGGGATCGATCACCGCGGCTAGAAATAGCCGCTTTTAATTACTAGATTTAGACGAACAAGAGCCCCAGCTACGACAACGCCGTAGCTGGGGCTCTTGTTAATTTCATTAACAGACTAGAGTCCCTGCGACATACTAGCCTGAAGATTAATGAGAGCCGCGTTTCCGACTGAGTCCCTACTAGAAGTGCAATGTATGCCTAAATTATAGGGCAAAGCATTGGCAGTGGTTACGGTGACTATCTTCCAGCCATAGGCTGGAATAATATTTTCTCGGCCATCCATGGCTAGAGAGATCTGCATACTTGAACGATTATCTAGCATGATCTTATCTCCTTTTTTCAAGGCAACTTGGCCAGGATTACCCTGACACGATTCATTGAACTGGATTCTCTTGCCCTGATAGGCCACTACGGCCTGAGTATATGTCATTGTTTCTCCACTAACTTTCGGCGTGGCCTTCGGCTTAGCTATTACGCCCGTAGAAACTGGCGTACTCGATAAGACGACCTGCGAATCATTATTACTGGTTGGTTCGTCACTCCTAGATACGATCCAAATGCCGAGCACAACCAACACAGCGACCACGACCCATATTATGGTATCTTTTTTCATAGATGCAGAAGATGTCGAGGCCTAAGCCCAGATAATCCCCTACTAGTTGTTAATCCTTTAATTGTAGCATACGGACCGACATTGGATTAGATGGATTGTTGATAGTAAAATATTGCTTTGGATAAAAACCTAATTTCTGGGATAATTAATAGAATGATTATCAAAGATTCAATCTGGAAAGTTAGCCTTGCTATATTCATCGCAATTGCGATTTATTTTGTTTTCGTTTTAGAGCTTGGAATAAATAACTCAGAAACGTCGCCCACGCCAACTGCCACGCCCATAGCCGATAAGTCGGTGAATTTCAATCACGTCGGGAATTTCCACATGAGCGATCCCAAGCTGAAGCCAAACGAATTTTATCTGATATATGAGACCCCTGGATCACCGGCTATGTCTGTTAGATTGTATTTCGATACCAAGACCATGTGTCAGGATCCAATATCTATTGAATCGTGTCCCAGGCCTGTATTTCCAGATGGAGCACGAATCACAGTCCAAGGAACTCAGATAAAAAATTATGTTATTGTAAAAAAGATAATTATTGATTAATATTATTTAGCTTAACAACAATAAAAACGGTCTGAGGTGAAGCTGGTGAGAATCCAGCACTGTCGCGCAACGGTAATCCCCTCCTTGGGGTAAGTCCGGTCCCTCAGAATTAACCATTCCGCCCGCGAAAGGCTTTTTCATTTTTAATTTAAATTAAATAGCCACCGCGTTGCGGTGGCTATTTAATTATATGACCATCGGATCTTCAATAAAATATCTCCTCGGCTGGCTTGTTATATTCGCCATTAGATTAACTCCATTTCGTCCACCTAATATCGAGCCTATTCTAGTAACCATGATGCCGTTCTCAAAAAAGTTTGATTGGCTCGGTACATTTATGTTCGGATTTCTAAGCATCGTCATATTTGATATAGCCACTAACAAAGTCGGCTCGTGGACTATGATTACAGCTATCGCCTATGGGCTGGTCGGAATAGGATCGTACGCGTATTTTAAGAACAGAAAAAGTAGCGCCATGAATTATATAATTTATGGAATTATCGGAACTATAGCTTACGACGCTTTAACCGGATTAACTATCGGGCCGATCTTTTGGGGCCAGACCTTTTCTTCGGCATTTATTGGCCAGATCCCATTTACCCTAAATCACCTCATCGGAAATATCATATTATCTGCCATAGTTAGCCCAGCCATCTATAGATGGGTTGTCACAAATGAAAGAATCGAATTGATCGGATTGAAAACTCGGTTAGCAGCAAACTGATGTTTGACGCTCTCGACATATTTGTATTACAATAACCGAATCGTTTGTCGTCCCTTACCAACTCACACTGAGGTAAAGAATGCCCACAAACATAAGAGAGATTCTAAGGGCTAAACTAGCCCAAACTAACGACGAGATTAAGAGAGCTCGAGGCGAGCTACCAGCTCAGACGAATCGTCTTGATCCGGCATCGAGGGCCGCTGAGATGGAGAGAAGGAATAAAGTTGCCGCCGATCTTAATCGGCTGGCCGCCCAAGATAAGGGAATTAGGCTAGCACTAGAGAAAGTCGAAGATGACACTTACGGCATATGCCGCGACTGCGGAGGACCCATATCCCCGGCTCGTCTGGCTGCCCTACCATGGGCTATCCTGTGCATCACCTGTCAGGAAAAACAGGATAAATAGACATAGGACGCCGCTCATAGTGTCCGTCGGGAATGAGGCCCCAAACGGGGCCTTTTATTATGCTTGACTAAATACTATATTTGATGATATAATATGCTCATTCGAAGTTCCTTCCCGTTTCTATCGCATGTTTCGATTTCCAGGGAGGCAAAATGTTTGATTCGACTAGTTTGCATGGGCAGGTCCTGGCGGACTTGGCCAAGGCCCAGGTCATGACGGTCATCGTAACCAAGAGAGGCCTCAGGCGCAGACGTATGCTCGCTCGGGGCAAGGGGCTACCGGGGCTCGATGTAGCCGAGGCCCTTCAGATGACCAGAGCGGCCTTCATCCCGGCCAGCCAGTTCCCGGAATTGGCTGGGCAAGACCTGGCCGACATCCCGGATCTCAGCCGGAGTTAAGAGGACGCAATGGCAAAGTCGAGAGTTGGTTTGGCACCACCGGGCGGACCCGAATTGCTTCAGCGGCAAGTGCCAGCGATAAGAACGTTGGCCCAACTCGAGATGATGTTCGGCATTCGTCTAGTGAGCCCTGCCGGATCACGGCAAGTCGGTAAACTCCACGATGCCGATCACCAAGACCCACCGGCCATGCCCTTCGGGGTGTGGCCAGACGACGGTAGCAACTAGCAGTGTCATGTGGGCCCATAGCTCAGTTGGTCAGAGCAGCCGGCTCATAATCGGCTGGTCGCTGGTTCAAGTCCAGCTGGGCCCACCACCCCTTCGCCTCATGTGCCAGAATGGCGAAATTGGCAGACGCGACGGACTTAGGATCCGTTGACCCAAAGGTCATGCGGGTTCGAGTCCCGCTTCTGGCACCACGCTCACCTGCCCCCAGGTGAGCGCTTCTTTATTTAAGACCTTTATATAATGAGGTTTTGATGTTAGATTACTTAGAGTTAGAATGTTGGAAGCGTGGCTGAGTGGTTGAAAGCACCTGATTCGAAATCAGGCATACTCGCAAGGGTATCGGAGGTTCGAATCCTCCCGCTTCCGCATCAACATTTAAATATGCCATTGGGTGTATTTAAATGTTGCCATATGTAAGGTGGAAGGATTCGAACAGCGGAACAATTTTTCTAGCAAGAAAAATTGTGAGCTGGTGGCTAGGCCGAGCTGAGCGACGGCGAAGCTAGAGCCGAGGCCGAATCCTCCCGCTTCCGCATCAGTATTTAAAAAAGATGGAGAGGTGGCAGAGTGGTCTAACGCACCGCACTTGAAATGCGGCGTACCCGTAAGGGTACCGTGAGTTCGAATCTCACCCTCTCCGCAGTTAGTAAAAATACCGTGGCAAATATAATCGATCTGAGAAAGAAGGGTCCCGAGCAAGAATCAACTCCACCAGAAGAGTCGGTTTTAAAAACGCCCAATCATAAGACGCCCCAAGCGGCACAAGGCAAGTCAGAAGAAACCCATCGTGGAGATAGGAAGATATTATGGGAAGTCCCAGACTCAGAACCAGTACAGAACAAAGTCGGATTGCATGTATTATTGGTACTCCTAGTCATCGCCGCAGGCTTACTTATATTCTTTAGAACGAATCTGCTTCTATCGCTTCTTCTTATACTATTTTGCATAGTCGTCGGTTTGACTATGAATAGAAAGCCTTCGAAGATAATGACCATACTGAGTATCCATGGTATAAGTTTAGACGACAGACAATATGAGTATAAAGACATTGACTCTTTCTGGATAGACTATGAGCGGCAAGACAAAAGGTTGATCATTACCATGAAGAAGTGGTATCTACCGAGAATAAATATATCCATAGCCAATAGAAATCCGCTCGAGGTACGATCCTTGCTGATAGATCATCTAGACGAGAGAAGGGTCGAGCGCGGATTAATTGAGGCATTGTTAGAAAAATTCGGATTTTAGTAAAGCGCCCTCGTCGTTTCCACCTTCGCTCATCCTAGCATCCGAGCTTCGGCGGACAAGCATAGCTTGTATATGGTTATGCTCGCCCTTCGAAGCTCTGACGTAAATCAGAGATTAGGAGGGCCCTCGTCGTTCAACGGATAGGACACTAGATTGCGGATCTAGTAATTGAAGTTCGATTCTTCACGAGGGCACCAATGAATAAAAAACAAACAACCTCAAAGGGTTGTTTGTTTTTTATTCATGTTCCTACGGAACAGAATCGACTTTGATCCCACTTCGTGGGATATGTTCTGCCGAATTGTCCAACGTCCTCGCAGGAGCTCGAACTACAATTCGGGGTCGAAATGAAGCAGTTCATTTTGACCGTTCACGAGGGCATGAATCGAGTTACGCTTTTAGTTTGGTCATTAAAATTGTATAATATGCGCGCATGCAACAAGACCTCTTAACTCCAATCGAAAATCTAAGTCATGTCGGACCTCGTAACGTATCTAGATTGAAAAGACTTGGGGTTAGCACCCTAAGAGATCTGCTCTGGCACTTTCCGGCTCGCTACGACGACTACCAGGAAGTCTCCCCTATCGCAGACGTACAGCCCGGCCAAAAAGTAAGCATCCAGGGCGAGATCGTAAAGATTACTAACCGACAAATATTTCCACGGCACATGACTGTGACCAATGCGATAGTTAAAGACGATAGTGGTGCGATTAACGCAGTCTGGTTCAATCAGCCGTACATAGCCAACAACCTCACCGAAGGAACGCTCGTCAGTATGGCTGGCAAAGTTAACTTGGGGAAAAGAGGCATTCACTTATCTAGCCCCACCTATGAGAAGATCGGCAATGTTGGTTATGGGCAAATCGCACAGACCGGCCTGACCCATACTACCGGTCTAGTGCCGACATATCCGGAAACAGAGGGCGTGAGCTCTAAATATCTAAGATTCCTGTTAAAACCGATCCTGACCAATTTGGAATTGGACGATCCGCTGCCCGAACAAATTAAGTCAAAATACAATCTCCTAAGCCTGAATGACGCCATACGCCTGATACATTATCCAGAGAAGCAAGAAGACGTGGCCATAGCCAGAGAGAGGCTGGCGTTTGATGATCTTTTTCTTTTTCAAATAAAAGCATTGCTAGAAAGAAGGAAGATAAACCAGCAGAAATCCATATCAATTAAGTTCAGCCAAGAGCTCATAAAAGACTTCATCTCGACGCTACCCTTCGAGCTGACCAGAGATCAAAAAATGGCGGCTTGGGAAATATTGAAAGACCTAGAGAGGCCATATCCGATGAACCGCCTAATGGAAGGCGACGTCGGCAGTGGAAAAACAGTCGTGGCTTTAATAGCTACAGTTCAGGCGGCCGAGCACGGATGCCAAACGGTATTCATGGCTCCCACAGAAGTCTTAGCTCAACAACACCATAGGAATATAGTCAATCTGCTTTCGAGCCAGATTACTAGCGTAGGCCTGCTCACAAGTTCACAGGCTAAATTGAATGGTGAATCTATAAAAAAATCGGAGCTTAAAAAGAGAATCTCTAGCGGCTCAGTAAAAATCATAATCGGCACCCATGCCGTCATTCAGAAAGATGTCAAGTTTAAAAACTTAGCGTTGGTAATAATAGATGAGCAGCATCGCTTTGGCGTAGCTCAGAGATCGGCACTCGTAAAACAAGAAGACGCAGGCTACGTGCCGCACCTATTATCAATGACCGCCACGCCCATCCCCCGCACCCTAGCCCTAACCATATATGGAGATCTTGATATTTCAATAATCAGAGAGAAGCCGAAGAATAGGCAAAAAATAATAACCAACATCGTAACGCCGGATGAGAGAAATTCAGCATACCAGTTTATACGCGAAGAGGTTGGCCGTGGTCGGCAAGTGTTCGTAATCTGCCCGCGCATTGAGCTTAGCGACCCTAAGGCAGAAATAAAAAATCGCGGTGCTCAAAGCATGATGAATATCTTATGGGCCGACATGAAAGCCGTGGAAGAGGAATATAGAAAGCTATCGACCGAGATATTCCCAGAGATTAAAGTGGCAATGCTACATGGGAAGATGAAGGCCAAAGAGAAGAATGAGATTATGGATAAATTTAAGAATAAGGAGTTCGACATCTTGGTGTCTACGTCAGTGATTGAAGTGGGGGTGGACATACCCAACGCCACAATCATGATGATTGAAAATGCCGAAAGATTCGGCCTGGCTCAATTGCATCAATTTCGTGGCCGCGTCGGTCGCGACATCCACCAGTCATATTGTCTTTTGTTCTCATCCACCGGCGACAAGGCCGTGAACAAACGCCTCAAGGCCCTAGTCGATACAGACGACGGATTCTTATTGGCCGAAAAAGACATGTCCATCCGTGGACCAGGTGAGTTCTTCGGCGTTAAGCAGTCTGGATTACCCGATTTAGCTATGGCCTCCTTGGCTAATATTGAATTAATAAAAAAAGCCCGCACCGAAGCGAGGCTATTGCTTAAACAAGATCCTAATTTAAAAAAATGCTCCCCTCTCAGGGAGCGATTAGCCCAATTCCAGAAACTCACTCATTTTGAATAACTACTTCCTAACTTTGGGAGTAACCCAAAAGCCCATGTACCTACCAAACATTAGGCGAGTCTGGGCATCAATGGCAGGAATAGCACCGAGAAATATCGTTGTAGCCGGGAAAAGTATCCACTGAATCAACATCCAGGCGTATTTAGTTTTGCCATACTTAATCGGTTTTGGCGGCAATAGGGTTATGGATAGAATAGCTGACGATATTAGACCGAAGGTAGAAAGGGTCAGTATCCACCTAGTCAAATACGGCAAATTAAAAGATAGCACAGTCTGGTTAAACTTTGGCCCACCGACTATAACCGGCAACCAGCCAAGTATAAATAACAAAACGGCATTAGTAGCCCAAGAGTGGTTTCCTTCAGCCACAATAAACCCGTAGTAGAATTTCTTACCGAACGAAATAGCTTTGTTCTTGATGAAGCCAAACATAAAATAAGGCACATTTTCAGCGCCGTAAGCCCAGCGTCTCTGTTGCTTATATACGTTTTTTAGAGTCTGCCAGCTTGAAGATGCTACGTTGGCGTCCATAGATACTGGATAGTATAACGGGACCACTCGATAATCTCCGTCATATCGAAGGAAGCACTGCCAGAATATTCTAGAATCTTCGGAAACCATATTTCTCTGCCACATGCCCACGTCGACTAACGACTTAAAGGACATCGAATGAGATGAAAACGTAGTAGCCGTCTCTGATTTTTCTTGTTTTATGGTGTGCCAGAATGTTGCCGCGAAGGCCACTACTCTGGCGAACGATGGCGCCTCCCAAATATTATTTACATACAAGGGTACTGGTTGATAAGAAGCTCGCAAGGCATTTTTCGTCGTCAGGAATGTGTGAGTTAGAATACCAAAATACTCCGGATAGATAACCGTGTCCACGTCAAAGTTCGAGACGATTATCTTCTCGTAATCGATGCCCAATTTGTCTATGATAGTCTCCTTAACGATGGCCGCCCCATAAGACGTATTTGAACCCTTGCCAGCCATTTCGCCGATTAATCTTTCGGGATGCCTGATCGTCACAAACTGAAAAAATCCATTTTTATATTCGGTCTCTACGCGCTTGATCGTATCCTCGGTCTCTACGCCAGCACGACCCTCGTAGCACAACGCCACCACCATTTTTGTCTTAGGATAATTAGACTTGAGAAGAGCTTCAACCGAACTCGAGATCACGGCATAGTCTTCTTTATATACTGGCAGAAAAACAAAATGATATATTTCTTGCCATGATTTTAGACCATCATTAATATAATCAGCCGAGGACATCGTCTCTAATTTTTTAAGCCAATTTATCTTAAGATTGTCCTTTAGCTTTCTATATGAAACCCTTAGATGGAGAGATAGATATATAGTTTTTACCAGCCAATAAACATCGAAAGCAATAATGAAAAATGCCATGAAGACCGGTGTCTTAAAAGACAGGAGGACCACCAACGCGAAAGTTGCCCAAGCAGTTAGTCCAGGCATTATTTCTAAAGCCCTATATATCAATCGGTCACCACTTTTCTCAAGATCAGATGCGCGACCGGCATGAAGATAATAATAGTCTTTATTCATTGGATATTTAGGCTAAAACAAAGCCGAATAGATAATCAGTTAGATCGCCCCGGCCAGTCTTGGTACTTATATCAATTTCAAGCAGTCTTGTATATAGATTTTTTAGCTCAGGCATAGAAAACTTAGAAGCACTAGCCGAAGCCTTCTGTACGACGAAAGGATGCAATCCGGCCTTCTTCGCCGTCTCTCCCCTGGGGATGGACCGCGACATTAAATCTTTTACTATGAGCAAGTTCCTAAATTGGTATATGGCCATCGTTAATATATAGTACGGATCGCGACCCGTGCTAATCTCTTTGTATAAAAGCTCAAAGGCCCTGGCCTTTGATTTCGATCCGAGTGCATCTACAAGGTCAAATATATTTAAATCGATTTTTTCACTCACTAAGAGGCTCACGTCTCCCGCTCCGATCGTACCTCCCGGCCTATAATTACACAATTTATTAATCTCGTTGCTAAGTGCCCAGCTATCCCCTCCCACGATATCTATCAGCTTCCTGATGGCTAGAGGCTGTATTTTCGATCCTGCCAATGCAAACTCCCCACTGAGCCAAGCCTCCAGCTTAGCTCCCTTCAGTTGCTCGAAATTCCTAATTGGCTCAGAATTCTTTTTTAGATATGCCAATAAATCCTTAGATAGCTTATTAAGCTCCGCCTCGGTTTTATTTTCCCCAAAAAGAAGTACGATCTCTTTATTCTTCGGTAGATCAAATGCCTTCATCAATTCAATAACTTTCTCAAGCTCCTTTTTGGCCAAAAAGGAATTTTTTACGGCGATTAGCTTAACCTCGCTAAAGAAAGAAGTGCTTTTTATCGCGTCCTCAAAATTTGAGAAATCAAAGTTGTCGGCAAAATCAAAATTAAAGAGGTTGAAACCGCTCTTATGCTTAATCTTATAGCTCTCAATGATCTTTCTGAAATTATCATTGAGCCTATAGCCGTCTTGTCCGTAAAGAAAAATTATCACCTTAGTCCGTTGTTACTTCTACCCATATCTTTCCCGGGGCTAGTTCTATCTCCTTGCCTTGATCATCTAGAAAAAATAATTTCGAATCAAGCGTCGCAGGATCCTTCTTCCAGTTACCAACAATCATCATGCCGTCCTGATATATCTTAACTGGGCCAGATCCGGTAACATTGACGTCTATATACTGATCATATAAGAAGCTAGCGGTCGTATTCATAACAATCACGACGCCAACAGCTACCTGCTGGCCACTGTTCTTGTCTGTCTCTGGCCTGCCTCCCCTAGTCCTCTTATATACGTTCTCATTGGACACATACACCCACCTAATATTATATGGGCTTGGATAATCGATATCGATACTATCAACTATATTATTGAGATTTCTATTCGGCTTACTTGTTTGATGAAGATAGCCAGAAAAATTATCAACCAAATCGTATTTTAACTTTTCCGCTAAGCCAAGCATTTTCTCATAAGTTGTAAAACCATTATGCGGAGCTTTGGCCGTAGATTTTCTAAAAAAAGCTGAGCCGTCATATACTAGAGCATTAAGATTATCAATCACATGCTTATTTAACTCGGCCAATATGCCATGCTCTCCTCCCCAATGAGCATATATTGATTTAAGACTCGCGGCCAAAGGCACAAAATCTTTTCTGGCAGACCTTATAGAGCCGATCTCTGCAGGCTTCTCGCATTGAAAAACCGCCATAAATCTAGTAACGCCTCCGGGTGTAACTGGCATTTCAAAAACCATATCTGCTTGGCTTATGCCAGATAATGGCCGCGGCTCAGGATCAGATGGCATCATGACGCTTATCGGCCTCTGCATATAATTTTCACAGGGCAAGCCAGCGATAGAGCTCAGCTTGTTATCTACAATTACCTCCCCTTCTCCTCCGTTAATTACAATCTCCTTGTTCCACCACACGAAAAAGGTTCCTGCGAAAATAAACGCTACGAGCCCAATGCCCACCAGGATTATATTTACGTTTAGAGTCGAAAATATTCTTTTTATCTTCTTGGCTATACTAGTCATAATCTATTTAGATTTTTGATGCTTAGAACAAAAGTGCGCCGATCGACCGCCGACTTTTATTCTTTTAATTATACCACCATCCTTCTTGTCGCACTTATCACCAGTCCTTTGATAGGCTTTGTGCATCTCCTGATATTCCCCCTTCTCTCCGGTTAGGGTTCTAAAGTCATCCATGCTATCTCCCTTATACTTAATGGCTTTATTGAGTATACCTTGCATAGCTGAATACATACTCTTTATCTGAGCAGTTTTTAGGTTCTCTGGTTTTGATAAAGGATGCACGCCTATCTGCCACAATATTTCATCGCTATATATGTTGCCTATGCCGGCTATAAATTTGGGATCCATTAAGATCTGCTTAATCTTTCCTTTTTTGTTTTTAAAAAGCTTAGAAAAATCGCTAAGACTAATTTCTAAAGGCTCTGGGCCAAGTTCTTGAATCTCTTTTAAATTTTTAAGTTCGCGATCGTCGACTAATATCATTTTGCCGAATCTTCTTGGATCAGAAAGAGCAACCTGATAGCCGTTGTTTAGATAGAAAACCATCCTAATATATTTGTTGGCGGAGTCTTCGCTGAGCGGCCCCTTGATCCTACTAGTCCACCCTTGCTCGTTTTTGGCCCATTTGCCGTATAGTAAATGCCCTGATATTTTTTGATGTACGAAAATTGTTTTTGGGCCTTCGATGTCTACGACTATGTATTTGGCTCTTCGATTAACTTTTAGAATTTTCCTGCCCTTCATCTGCTTTCTGGCTCCATCAATCCCGCCGGCTTGCCTTACGGATCTTGGCCAATCAGCCCAAAAATCGGTTATTTTTAAACCGATTATTTTCTCGCGCAACTGACGGACTATAGTTTCCACTTCGGGAAGTTCTGGCATTTTATTGTATCTCCTGAGATCTCAGAGGTTCCATATCTGCCCAATTGGGGCCAACTTTAGAGTCTACGGTTATAGGCACATCCATCTTCAATACGCCCTCCATCATTTCCTTAATTTTGGGCTCCAACTCTCTGGTTAAAGTCTTTTTCACCTCGAACAACAGTTCATCATGCACTTGGAGCAACATTCTTATATCGCTCTCCTCATAATTCTCGTGCAGATATTTACTTACATTGACCATAGCAATTTTTATCATGTCAGCGGCGGTCCCCTGTATCGGGGCATTAATGGCCATTCTCTCGGCTTGGCTTACCACCTGAGGCATTGAGGAATTTATTTCCGACAACTGCCGTCTGCGACCAAATAGAGTACGCACGAATCCATTTCGATGCGCCTCCATTTTCGTCCTCTCCATATACTTGGCTACGCCAGGAAATTCGGTCATATACTTATGGATAAATTCTTTGGCCTTATCGCGCGACACGCCTGATGCCCTCTGGAAGCCGACTTGGCCCATGCCATAAAGTATTCCGAAGTTTAAAGTTTTCGCATCGCGGCGCATGTTGGGCTTTACGTCTTCGGGCTTAACATCAAATATCTCTACGGCGGTTCTGGTGTGTATATCCTCGTTATTTCTAAAAGTCTCTATCATCTTTTCATCTTTAGATATGTGGGCAACGACTCGGAGCTCAATCTGGCTATAGTCCAACGATAGAAGTTCGTAGCCTTCATCAGCGATAAACGCTTGCCTGAACTTATTGCCCATCTCTGTGCGAACTGGGATATTCTGTAGATTCGGCTCTTGGCTTGAAAGCCTGCCCGTGCTCGTGCCAGTCTGATTTAAAGTCGTATATAACCTGCCAGTATCTTCGTTTATAAATTCCGGGAATGGATCTATGTACGTCGTCTTAAGCTTATTAATCTCTCGATATCTAATTATCTCTTCTATGATGGGATGCTCATCGGCTAACTTCTCAAGTTCAGCGGCCGCAGTTGATAGCGCTCCGCCTCCGGTTTTCCTTATCTTGCCCTTCAATCCAAGCACGTCAAATATTATATGCCCCAGCTGTTGAGGCGAATTTATATTGAATTCTTCGCCTGCTAATTTATATATCCCTTTTTCTAATTTCTGCACCTCATCATTTATGGCTAGGGACAAATCCCCTATAACTCTTCTGTCTATCTTCACTCCCACCAACTCTAATTCTCCGAGCACAGGAGCCAAAGGTAGTTCGATATCATTGAACACGCTCAAAAGACCGAGGACGTCCATCCTTCGCATCATCCCGCTCCTAAGCTCCGCTATGGCAATTACTTTACCCTTGGCAGTATTTTCCAAATTCCTCTCTAACTCCGAGTAATAAATTTTTTCCAAGTCATACCCTTTTTGTTCAGAACTCAATAAATACGCCGCCAGCTTTGAGTCGAATATCGTACCTTCGATGTGAATGCCCATCCTTCGCAGGGACTTAGCCTGCTCCTTTAAATCATGTGTTAATTTTTTAGTGTCCTTATCAGCCATTAAGCTCTTGAGCGAATCCCTTAAGACGTCGTAACGCGAGATTGAATCTAAGGATATGACGCAGACTTTGTATTTCTCTGCATCAGCAACCACTAAGTGGTTATCGACGACAATGAAACTAAAAGTCTTTCCGACTAACTCCGTCAAAGCTGACTTGATCTCGTCTTTTGACTTTATCTCTTCGTCAAATGTCTTGTCATTGGCGCTGAATAAATCCAAGTTAGCGGCCTCTTCTTTCGGACTTGTCTCAGCCGGATCGGCAGTATATATCTCTGGCATTCTCTTGACCAAGCTGAATAGCGCATAATCCTTGAGCGTTTTCTCTAGCTTGTCTTTGTCTAGTTTGTTCAGCCACTCTGCCTTCTCGATATTAAAATCTACCGGGACATCACGAGATATAACGGATAATTTTCTTGAAAAATAAGCCTGGTCTTTGTTAGTAAGCAATTTCTCTATCAGTTTTTCGGAGAGATCCCCTTTTTTCTTCTTCGTTTTTTTATTACCGCTCCTCTTCTCTAGCTCCACATACATGTTATCTAGTCCCCCAAATTCTTTTATCAAAGCCGAGGCAGTCTTCTCCCCTACCCCGACCACACCAGGTATGTTGTCTGATGGATCACCCTTAAGACCCCTGTAATCTACGAGCTGATATGGTTCGAGGTCATATCTCTTTTTAACCTCTTTCTCGTTGTATATAAAAGTGTCGGTCATGCCCTTCTTCATAGTGAAGACCACGACCTTGTCGTCCTCAACGAGCTGTAGAGTGTCTAGATCGCCAGTCATGATGATTACTTGCAGATCGTCTTCCTTTTTGGCCACTTCGGCCAGCGAGCCAATTAAGTCATCGGCTTCAAAACCAGCCTTCTC
>DOSG01000004.1 GCA_003514055.1 Candidatus Yanofskybacteria bacterium
AGCGTGGCCATTATTTTATTTTATTAACTAATCAATTATTGTCTTAGCCACTCGATTCAGCTCTTCTAAGTTTGCGAATCTAACTACTATTTTACCGCCGCCAGTAGAAGCCTGGATGAGAACCGGCACGCCCAAGGTACGACCAAGATTTTTTTCTAACTCTCCGAATTTGTTCTCTTGCTTGACTCCGGGCTTAGATCTGGCTTTTTCTACCGAAGCAATGCCCTCCACATCTTTCGACGATAGTCCCCCTCCAAGTATCTGATTAAATATGTCGCGCTGCTTTGATTCGTCATTAAAAGCAAGCAATGCTCTGGCGTGGGCTCTAGATATTTTCTCAGCGCGCAGAGCTTCTTTCATATCCTGCGGCAAGCCTAATAATCTAACAGCATTGGCCACCACCTCGCGAGACTTAGAAACTTTTTCGGCAATCTCGTTTTGAGTCAAGCCAAATTCTTTTTGAAATCGGCTATAGGCTTCGGCTTCTTCTATCGGATTAAGATCCTTCCTTTGGACATTTTCTATCATAGCAACTTCTAGTCTTGTTCTGTCTTCATCAAAATCGTCCCTGATTATAACTGGAACGTGAGGCAATCCAGCCTCTCTGGCCGCTCTCAATCTTCTCTCCCCAGCAACAAGATTATAAGAGACCCCAATCCCTCTAGCATTTTCCTCTTCAACTTTCGTAACTAGCAACGGCTGTAATATGCCATACCTGCGAATAGACTTAGCTAATTCTTTTATGCCATCGGCATCAAAATCTCGTCTTGGTTGGTCAGGATTTGCCCTGACCTTATTTATTTCAACATAAAAGACATTCTCCTTTTGTAGCTGAGGTCTTACATCCGTTGAAGCCGGAATCAATGATCCCAATCCCTTGCCTAATCCGAAAAGTTTTTTCATTTAATTAGAATATTTTATTACCTCATCAGCCAATTGCTTGTAGGCCCTGGCCGCTTTTGAATTTGGGTCGAACTGCAATATTGTTTTGCCAAAACTTGGCGCCTCAGCTAAAGAGATGGTCCTAGGTATAATTGCATCAAAAACTCTACCTGGAAAATTTTTAAAAACTTCGTTTACCACCTGACGCGCTAATTGATTCCTCTTATCATACATTGTAAGGGCTACCCCCAATACTTGCAAATCTGGATTAAGGCCAGCTCGAACTAAATCAATCGTTTTTAATAGCTGGCTAAGTCCCTCTAGGGCATAATACTCACACTGCACCGGTATGATAACTCGTTCAGCGGCTACAAGACCATTTATGGTTAGCAATCCGAGAGACGGAGGGCAATCAATCAATATATAATCATAATTAGTTCTCACCGAATTTAAGGCCTTCTTCAGTCTACTCTCCCGCTCCTCCATAGATACCAACTCGACAGTTGCGCCGGCTAGACTCTGAGCAGACGGGAGGACATCGAACCCAAACATAGATGTTCTCTTTATGATGGTCTCCGGATTATGATCGACAACTAGGGCATGGTAGAGGTTAGGATGGCTGTCAGCGACATGTACTCCCAGCCCCACGGTCGCATTAGCCTGAGAATCTAAGTCGACAAGTAGCACATACTTGCCCTGAGCGGCAAGATATGCGGCGAGATTAACAGAGGTAGTAGTCTTACCCACGCCACCTTTCTGATTACAGATTGCTATTACTCTTGCCATTGATCTAATAATATCATCTCGCCTCTTTTTTGCAATTGGCATTAAGGTTGAAAAAAATAGCAAAAATGATAAGATTTGATCTATTGTAGATGGCTTGATAATTAGGTTTCGAATTTACCCGAGTAGGTCTAAACGAACAAGCGTTTAGACGGGAAATAAAAGTTTCCCAGGGCCGACACTCGGTAACAGTTTTTTGATCGAGGCCCTACCGAGCATATTTGCCCGAGTGGCGGAATTGGCATACGCGCACGACTCAAAATCGTGTTTCCTTACGGAATTGTGGGTTCAACTCCCACCTCGGGCACTGAACGAAGTGAAGCGACAGAGAGCAAGTCAAATGTTTGATTTGCGAGTGGGCAGTTAAAAGCCGGAGCTTGTCGCCAAAGGCGACGCGAGGCGGGGTCGCGACTTTTGCGAAGCAAAAAGTTGTGACCAACTCCCACCTCGGGCACATTTTCAAATTAGGACGACCTTAACGGTCGTTTTAATTTACAATCACATTGCGTTTTAATCTTTATTATCCTAAAATCCCTACAGTCTACCCGGGAGGAGATCCATGAGAAGTCCTAGCAAAATGATCCTTCACAACGTGGCGATAGACATCGCAGTGTTGCGACAATTTCTGATAAAATCTCATTATTTCATGAGTTATGATCCCGTCAAAGAGACTGTAAAGTTGTCAGTAAATGATGGCGGCGGAGGCGAAAGCATACTCGAGATACGAGATGCATCGTGGGAGGCCGCACAACGGTTAGCCGAACTACTTGACTTAAAACCGACCGACGATATGCCAAATCCGACGTCTTGGTCTCGATATATCCCAACGCTCAAGATATGCCACGACGGTAGCCCTTTAGCCGATATGATCGAGCAAAAACTTTATAGATCCAAAATCCCTTTCAAGGTCGTTAGAAATTGCCCCGAATTCGAGTTTAGATCAGATGCTAGATATACAATGTCATCATACGACCGGAAAGGCCTAGAGAAGGAGGCTCTCAGACAAATCGAAGAAATCGAGAGGGATTACAAAGAGATCCTCAGCACCAAGCCCTAAGCCGGGGCTTTTTAATTGCGATTAAACATGCTCAGGCAAGCATGGCCTTATTTATTCAACATTACGACATTTTCCAATAATGCCGCGATCATTACTGACCCTACACCACCAGGCACAGGAGTTATTAGCCCAGCTTTAGCCGCAACATCGGCATCAACGTCGCCCGCAGTCTTACCGTTAACCAGACCATATCCAAAATCAATTACCACCGCACCAGACTTAACCATATCCGACTTAATCAAACCCGGCTTCCCTACTCCGGCTATGATTATATCAGCTCCTATCGATATGGTTCCAGGTTCTTTTGTAAATTCATCTATCTCGAAGACCTCTGCCCCATTTGCCTTGAACCACGTAGAAGCCGGCTCACCGACTAGATTACCCATGCCAAAAATAGCCACCTTCTTAGAGTTGGGGGCAATGTTGAATTCTTCTAATATGGCTTTCGCAGCGGCCACTGTAGGCGGTAAAATTTTAGACTTATTCTGCCTGAATAATTCCTTGGCTTGAGTCGACAGAACGTCAACGTCCTTCTCTACGGCTACGGTATCTAACGCCTTCTGGCTCAAAAGTTGACTGGGCAATGGTAACTCGACGAATATACCGCCCACAGAACTGTCATTATTTAATATAATGATCTCTTTCTCTAGATCTTCCTGGCTTGCATCTGCTGGAAGCAACATCGATTTGAAACCAATACCTACGCTTTCGGCGGCCTTTCGTTTTAATTCAACGAACTTTCTCAATCTCTCGTCGTCACCCACAAGGACCGAGGCCAAACTTAAGCTTCGGCTTTCAGCCTCAGCTCTGACTTTCTCCAATATCCTATCGGCAATAAATCTACAATTAATTATCATATTCTCGGCTTGGGAGTGTGGAGATATTGTTTTCTCGAGTACGGGTTGTATTTTCCTTCTGGAAAATCACCCTCTCGCTCGGCGCCGTCGCGCCTGCGCGGGCCTCTCGAAAATAACATCTTCACACTCTATATCTCCAATATCTTCATCAGCTGTTCTGGCTTAGATGGTCCAACTCTGAGTATTTTCGGTTTATTCGAAGTAAAATCGACGACGACGGAAGGGTCGGATTTAGGTAATGTCCCAACGTCCAGAACTAAATCTGGCTTATATTTTCTGCCTTCGAACGTCGAGATAATCTCATCAATATTGTTAGTAGGTTCCTGACCCGAGATATTAGCCGAAGATGACGTCAGCGGATATCCGAACTTGGCCAATATTTTATCGACTAAGGGATGATCAGCAATCCTTATGCCCACCGTTTTCCCGCCAGCAGTAATCTTATTTGGAATTATGTCTCTCTTCTCAAGTACGGCGGTCACCTTGCCCGGCCATATCTTTTCGAGAGTTTTTTCCCAGTTATTTACGTAGGCCATCTCCTTAACCCATTTAATATTTCTAGCCAGTATCGGTATCGGCTTAGACGAATCTCTGCCCTTGATATCGAAAATCTTCTCTACAGCCACGAGGTTTAACGCATTGGCACCGATACCATAAAGAGTGTCGGTCGGATATATTATTACGCCGCCCTTCTTCAAAACTTCCACAGCAAAAGCGATCTCTTCCGAGTAGCCCTTATTTAAATCTATGCGAAGTATTTCCATCTGCTTAGGTTATAATTTATTAAAGATAAAGGCAACAAAAAACAGCCCCGTGGCTGTCGTCTGAGATTTTTTGTTTATGCCGCGACTGCCTCTTGAACATCTTCCGTTTTTTGAGGTCCGGCTTCTACGATTTTCTCGACAATCGCCGGAGCTTGCTTAGCCTTAGCGGCTTCTGCCTTTTTTGTCTTAACAGAAATCTTCACTCTCCAGCTTTGCACTTTTGGAGCATCCCAAATCTTGTAGTTAACCATCAGATTATTCAAAGTAGGCGAAACTTGAGCTCCCTTACTGATCCACGCCATGATCTTTTCCTTCTTGACGGTCAATTTCTTCTGGTGAGGATCGTAAGAACCTAAAAGTTCAAGAGCTTCACCTTTTGGCTTTTTAGTATGCTCGGTCACAACTACTCTAAAGTAGGCCTGACCCTTCTTCCCGACTCGTTGTAATCTAATTATAAGCATGGCTTAGATTCTACCAGATAAAATAAAATCAGGCAAGTACCCGACGGAGTCATTACAATATTCAAATTACCTCAATAAAACGAAGAGGCCCGCACATCTCTGTGCGGGCCAAATGAGCAACTGACCAAAGAACCGATCTGGCAACTGTCAGACCTAGTCGACTCTTGATAATACCCGGCAGCCAGCATTCCACCAAGGCGGACCCGCAGCCAAACCGGCACCGACTTGCCAGCTCTCATCAGAAGAATTCCAACAAACATCCACGGCCCAGACGTTGCTGTCAAGGCCAACCACGTAGAAGATGTTGGCGAAGCCGTTAGTGCAGAGAACGCCGTTCTCGCCGTTGGGCTGACTATTCATCAGTGCCCAGACGTGAGCGAGGTTCACGATCTCTCGCTTCTTTCCAAGCTCGGTTCGGATGGAGGCATCAACAGATGCCTTGATCAGGGTATCGACGGCCAGTGTAGCAGCCTGGACACCTTCCTCGATCTTGCCGAGGAGGACACGCTTGAAGTTGTCGCCGACGAAGCCGATTTTCACTGTGGCCGACTTCGAGGTGTCGACCCTGAAGTGGTCCGCGACCACGAAATGCGGGACGGCGGGCAGGGTCACGGTGGTGATGCGGCGCAGAAGCAAGTTGGCCTTCTTCAGCCAAAGCTTGAACTCCTCGAATCGCGCTGGACCATTCTCGCCAGACAGCTGATCCATCAGTTCTCCAAGCGGTCCCCTCAACGCAGAGACATCGATAGCCATACAACCTCCTTGGGTTGCGCTAGCGGACCATCGGGACGACAGTCATAGCTACCAGATACCGACAAACATCAGAAGCTAATAGCTATGACTGTCTCGCAAGTAATAAATTTAAAGTACTTTTATTATCCTTTAATTATACCACAGATTCGTCTAAATCGCAATAGCAAAAATGGCCTAGGCAAGCCATTTTATTCAAGCAAGCGACGTCTTAATCACTTCAGAGGAAATTGCGATTCTTCCATAATTAAGCGAAGCCTCTCCCATATTCGGTACTCCGCAGGCAAATGAGTCTTTGAAGAGTAAGCCTCATTATATACAAAAACAACAGGTCAAGCGCCGAGCGAAGCAAGGAGGCAAGCGCGGGTTACCTGTTGTTTTTGTTGTATATATAATGAGGCTTACTCAAGAAGATGAATGCAGACGAGGACTGGGACCGAATATGGGAGAGGTGGAGCGCCTACCACCCTTTCTTCTTAAGGGCATCCTCGGCGGCTTTTTGCTGGGCTTCCTGTTTAGATGGACCCTCGCCTTGACCAGTCATCTCTTTGCCCAGGAATACCCCAACTTTGAAACTACGAGCGTGATCTGGGCCCCACTCCTCTATAACTTCATACGTTGGAGTTACGCTCATTTTCTCCTGAGCCTTCTCTTGGAATAGGCTTTTAGCATCGCGATACAACTCGTTTTCGATAATATGAGACAGCTCCTTTATCACAAACTTATGTATAAAAGCACTTGCCGCGGCATAGCCACGATCCAGATATATGGCACCAATAAGGGCCTCCATGGCATTGGCTAATATGTATTGCCTAGCCCGACCAGTATCTTTGGCCTCACCACGAGATAGCAGCATAAACGCATTTAGATCGAATTCCAATGCAATCTTGGAAAGCATATTCGCATTCACAAGAGAAGCTCTCCAATTAGTCATCTCCCCCTCTGGATTGGGATAGGTATTGTATAAATACTCAGTTATCACCAACTCCAAGACTGCGTCACCCAAAAATTCCAGACGTTCATTGTGGTCTAGGCGCCATTTAGGATTTTCGTTTATATATGATCGATGAGTAAGGGCCTGCAGTAGCAAGTCCTTATCTTCAAACTCTCCGCCAATATTTTTCTCTAGCACAGAAACGTCTACGTCCGACATCTTTAAAAAATAACCATGAGTTATGAACTACGAAATATTTTTTCATAATCCCTAATCCATGGTTAGTGCAAATATCTATAAAATTCTACTGTTCTAGCTCTGCCTCACTTACCTCCTCCGTTGAAATCGCCTCTACGGCTTTAGCGTTATCATCGGTAACTTCATCTTCCTTCTTGTCCTTAGCTTTTGGAGCATCATCTTTCCCCGGTTCACCAATTTCCCTATATATTGTTCCCAGAACTCCGTTCACGAATTTACTGGAAGAATCGCCACCGAAAGATTTGGCCAACTCAATTGATTCGTTAATAGCTACCTTAGGTGGAACCTCGTCCCTATTACCAAAGAGAAGCTCATAAAGACCAAGCCTTAGGACATTTCTATCAATCGCAGCAATCTGAGCTAAGGGCCATTGAGGCGCTGCCTTTTCTATGATCTTATCAATCTCAGCCATATGTTCAACCACGCCATTAACAAGCTGATAGATGAAAGCTGGGTCCTCTAAACCAGAAGCAAATTCTTTTACATTTCTGTCGGTTACTTCTAGTAAATTACCCTCTTTTTGCCCCTTAAAATCCCACTCATAGAGCGACTGCATTGCCACCGATCTTGATAGGTGTCTTGAAGCCATTAATTAATGAGAATGTTTCTTCTCTTTCTTTTTTAGTTCTTTTGCAAGCACATTAACTACTTCCTTGCCCTTATAGAAACCGCAAAACTTACACACGGTGTGGGGCATAACAGACTTCTTGCAATGAGGACAAATTGTCATTTTTTTGACCTTAAGGGCCAGATGGCTCCTGCGCCTTTTCTGCTTACCCTTGGCCATGTGATGTCTAGGTAGTGCCATATTTTTGATGAATTAACAGAAGATACTTTAACATACAATTTAGATAAATGCAAAGCATCGGGCCGATACGTCGTTATCAACAGTTGTGGCAAAAATCTCGAGTGCTAGAATTAGTTAATAATTGGATTTGAAAAATATAAAACCAGAAAATAAAAACTGGGTGTTAATTTATGCGTCTAACCCACCTTCATCTACATTCACACTATTCTCTACTCGACGGGCTATCTCGTATTGATGAGATAGTTAATCGCGCGAAAGAGCTTAATATGCCGGCTATCGGCCTAACCGATCACGGCGTAATGTACGGCGCAATTGAGTTCTACAAAAAAGCCAAGAAAGCGGGAATTAAACCATTAATTGGATGTGAGATATACATAGCCGAGAATGGCATGCGCGACAAGAGAGCTGGTATAGATGATAAGCGCTATCACCTTCTCCTCATCGCCGAGAATAACGTCGGCTACAAGAATTTAATAAAAATTGTTAGCGCCGCCCATCTGGACGGTTTTTACTACAAACCTCGCGTAGATAAAGAGCTTCTAAGAAAATATTCTGAAGGTATAATCGCTTGTTCGGCCTGTCTGGCCGGAGAAGTTTCCCGCGCCATCATGGCTAAAAATTATGCCAAGGCGAAAGATATAGCCCTAGAATACCAGCAAATATTTGGAGTCAATAATTACTTTCTAGAGATCCAACAGCACCCCCACATTGAAGATCAAAATATCGTAACGCCTCAGATAATCAAGCTAGCCAAAGAGCTGAATATCCCCATGGTTGCGACCCAAGATAGCCACTATGCGAAATCCGACGATGCTCACGCTCACGATGTTTTATTAGCCGTACAAACTGGCAACAGCTTAGACGACAAGGACCGCATGACAATGAGAGATGACAATTTCTCGATTTTAAGCGTCGAAGAAATGTTTGAGAAGTTTAAGCCCCTCGGAGAAGATATAATTCTCGAAGCATTTGAGAATACGTGCAAAATAGCCGACAGATGTAACGTCGAGATATCGCTCGGCAAAACCCTACTCCCCAATTTCCCACTACCCGAAGGCTATGCCGATGACATGACCTTTTTGCGTAAACTAGCGGAAGAAGGACTAGAGAGGAGATTCGGCTCAGGAATAACTAAAGAAATACGCGAAAGATTTGAGTACGAGATGGGAGTTATTGCTCAAACAGGCTTTGCCTCATATTTTTTAATCGTTCAGGACTTTGTTAACTGGGCAAAATCTAATGGAATAGTAGTTGGCCCTGGCAGAGGCTCGGCGGCTGGTAGCTTGGTGGCCTACCTATTGAATATAACTAATATTGATCCCCTAAAGTACAATCTACTATTTGAAAGATTTTTGAATCCGGAGCGTATATCCATGCCGGATATCGACATGGATTTTGATGACGCTCGACGCGACGAAGTCTTGGCTTACGTAGGCCAAAAATACGGCAAAGACCATGTAGCCCAGATTATAACCTTTGGAACTATGGCTGCTCGAGGTAGCATCCGAGATGCCGGCAGAGCTCTCGGATTCTCTTATGATTTTTGCGACCAAATCGCAAAACTGATCCCCATAGCGGTGAACACTGACAAAACTGGACATCTTAAAAAATCGCTCGAGACGGTCGCCGAACTTAAAAATCTTTACGACACCAATCCGGATGCAAAAGCTCTTATCGACGCCGCATCCAAGCTAGAGGGTGTCGCTAGACACTCATCTACCCATGCCTGCGCCGTAGTTATAACCCCAGAACCCCTAACCGAATATCTGCCACTTCAAAATGGTACTAATGACGGCGATATAATCACTCAATATGAGATGCATGCGGTAGAAGATTTGGGCCTATTAAAAATGGACTTTCTCGGATTGGCCAACCTGACTATAATCCAAAATACTTTAGAACTAGTAAAAAAGAATTACGGCACCGAGATAAACATAGACAATCTTCCCCTCGACGACAAAAAAACATTCAAACTTCTGCAACAAGCCCAAACAACCGGAGTATTTCAACTCGAAAGCTCGGGCATGAAGCGCTACCTAAGAGAGCTAAAGCCAAGCGAGATTGAAGATATAATCGCCATGGTTTCTCTATATCGTCCTGGCCCTATGGATTTAATTCCCGACTACATCGCCCGCAAAAACGGTAAAAAAAGAACCGAGTATCTGCATCCGAGTCTAGCTCCGGTACTAAAAAACACTTATGGGATTATGGTCTATCAAGAACAGCTAATTGAAGCCGTCCGTGTTCTAGCTGGATTTAGTCGCGCTGAAGCCGATGTGTTAAGAAAAGCAGTCGGAAAAAAGATTAAGAAACTATTAGACGAGCAAGAAGGCAAATTCAAAGAAGGCGCAGCTAAGATGGGTACGCCCAAAAATATAGCTGACGAATTTTGGTCGTTAGTTGAACCGTTCAATAGATACGCCTTCAATAGGTCTCATGCCGCTTGCTATGCTACCATCGCTTATCAAACCGCATACTTGAAAGCAAATTATCCATATGAATTTATGGCCGCCTTCATGAATAGTGAGACTGGTGACGTCGAGAGAATAGCCTTCTTAATCGAAGAATGTAAACATATGGGGATCGAGGTTCTGTCGCCAGATATAAATCAGAGCTTTGAACGCTTTGCCGTAATAAACCCCAGCGTAGCTCCCGCGATTAGATTTGGGTTAACTGCAGTAAAAAATGTGGGAGAGAATGTCGTATCTGCCATTATCCACGAGAGAGAAGTCCATGGATCATTCAAAGATCTCGAAGATCTCATATCCAGAATCGCTAATCGTGACTTAAATAAAAAATCTATGGAAAGCTTAATTAAATGCGGCGCCTTAGATGCGTTTGGAGAAAGGAATATGCTACTTGCGAACACCGATTCGCTTTTAATATATGCCAGAGAGAAGCAAAAGCATCGATCCACGGGCCAAATCAGCTTATTCGGCGGATCAAGCGAGGTTTCTATGCCACCGCTAAGGTTACTCACCGCTGAACCAGTTCAACGCTGGGAGAAATTAATGTGGGAGAAAGAATTATTGGGACTATTTGTCTCCGATCATCCGCTCAACGAATATCAGACTCAGCTTACGCTAGAGAAAGTTACTCAAATAAAAGATTTAAATGCCCGAGCCGGAACCGTACGCGTTGGCGGCATAATTACAAAAACACAGAAAATAGTAACCAAGACCGGAAAACCGATGCTATTCTCGTGGATAGAAGATATCGGCGCGAAGATAGAAGTAGTCGTTTTCCCAAATGTTCTAGAAAGATATCCAGACACATGGAAAGAGAACTCTATCATTATCGCAACAGGCAAAATCAACGACCGCGATGGATCACTCAAGTTATTATGTGACAATGTTAAATGCCTGGCGTCGTTAGCATAAATAAACGCTCCGCCTCTCCCAAATTCGGTCCCAGTCCTCGTCTGCATTCATCTTCAGGTAACCCGCGCTTGCCTCCTCGCTTCGCTCGGCGCTTGACCTGTTGTTTTTGTATATAATGAGGCTTACTCTTCAAAGACTCATTTGCCTGCGGAGTATCGAATATTAGGCGAGGCTTCGCTTGATCTAAAAACAATGGCGGTCTTTTTCTTTTAGGCGGAAAAGACCGCCATTAAATTCTCAGAAGGAAATAAAAAAGCCTGGTAGCTGGGGCGGCCTCACTGCCGCCCCAGCTACCAGGACTACGATCTGGACTCCTGCCTGGTCAATCCCACGCTGAGCATCTTTCGCGATCGGACGACGCCCACCACGCACCAGATCACGAAGATCACCATCGCGATTGGCAATACCAGAGACAAGACACCAGGGACGAACAAAATGGGTTCCATTCTTCCTCTCCCTTCTACGCGAAGTAAACGCGGTGGCAGTGTGGACACTGCCCGCCACCTTGGCCAGCCTCGAACAGTTCACCACAGTGATCGCAGCGACGCTTGCCCCTGCGATGGATGACAACGCCAGCAATAGCCGCGCCAACCGCCACCACCCCGGCCGCAACCCCCACGACTACCTTCTTCTCTTTCTCGGTCATTCGGCCTTCTCCTGATTAGGGCTTAACTCGCGCGTATACACAAATGCAAATCCTTCAGGGCCATCACGATTGCTTTTATATGAACAGCTCTGACAGCTGAACTCACACTGCACGATATATTGTTTATGCTGATCTTCACTTTTCTCAACCTTAAAGATCGGCTCTCTTCTCATGGGCTTGCCACATTTTGGGCAATTAGGCTTACTTAACCAAAAGCCTACTAAGCCACCCAGCAACCTGAACGCTAGAAACCCAATTGCGATCAAACCAATCCAACCAATTACGTGGATAATCTGGTCCATACTACCTCCAATACAAAGAGCTTAATCTGTATATCATAAAATAGCATACTCGTCAATACCTTCATTTAAAACTCCCTCTTTGCTATCATGTAGAGATATGAAACATCCCATAGAAACAATCCGACATACGCTCGCCCACGTCATGGCTGCGGCTGTCCAACAAATGTATTCCGACACGAAGTTCGGTATAGGTCCCATCGTAGAAAATGGTTTTTATTATGATTTTGACTCTACTCATAAGTTTACCGAAACAGATTTTGTCGAGATAGAGAAAAGGATGGTCGCAATTATCGACAGCGGCATTCTCGTCGAGCACCTGTACATACCCGCAGACGAAGCGATAAAACGATACAAGGATGATGGCCAAGATTACAAAGTAGAAATCCTCGAAGAAATCAAAAATGGAGAACGACAAGCCATAACCGAAGCCGATATCGAACAACAAAAGGATGGGCAGATTAGCTTTTATAAAGTCGGCCAATTTATGGATCTATGCAAAGGTCCTCACGTTGAAAAAACTAATGATTTGCCCAAAGACGGATTTAAACTGACCAAAATCGCTGGAGCATATTGGCGTGGCAGCGAAAAGAATAAGATGATGACTCGCCTATACGCCGTCGCCTTTGAGGACAAAGACGCGCTAGGCAACTATTTAGCTCGACTCGAAGAAGCAGAAAAAAGAGATCATAAAAAGCTTGGTAAAGAATTAGGCCTATTTGCTTTCAGCCCCCTAGTCGGACCTGGTCTACCCTTATTATTGCCTCGTGGAGCCAGAGTACGCACGGAACTAGAGAATTTCATTAGAGCTGAAAAAGAAAAGAGAGGCTATAGCTTCGTAGCCATTCCCCACATCGCCAAAACTGATCTCTATATTAAGAGCGGGCACATGGGTAAATACGACGCCATGATGCCAGTCATGACCGACCAAGAAGGTAGCACCTACGTCATGAAAGCTATGAATTGTCCTCACCATTTTGAGATATACAATGCTCAACCTCATAGCTATCGAGATCTGCCGTATCGCATTGCCGAGAATACCACTGTCTACAGAAATGAGAAAAGCGGTGAACTGTCTGGTCTAACCAGAGTCAAGTCTATTACCCAAGACGACACCCACCACTTCGTACGTCATGATCAGATAGAAAGTGAAATTGAAATGATCTTGGGACTAATGACTACAGTTTTTAACATCTTTAAATTTGATAATTTCAGAGTTCAGATTTCTGTCCGCGATCCAAAGAACAAAGAAAAATATTTCGGAGACAATGAGCTTTGGAATAAATCGGAAAACATCCTCATAAATGCGGCTAAGAATTGGGGCAAGCCCTATTCTATCCAAGAAGGAGAAGCCGCTTTCTACGGTCCCAAGATAGACATCATGGTCAAAGATTCTATTGGCAGAGAATGGCAGCTCACCACCGTGCAATTGGACTTCAATCAGCCCGAGAATTTCGACATGACTTACGTTGCCCACGATGGCTCCAAGCAACGACCAGCCGTTCTGCATGTAGCCATATTTGGATCGCTAGAAAGATTTATGGGTATACTAATCGAGCATTATGCCGGAGCTTTCCCGACTTGGCTATCACCAGTGCAAGCAACCATAATCCCCATAAGCGAAAAACAAAAAGATTTTGCTCAAAAAGTATACAACGACTTAATCGCCGCTGGAGTCCGCGCCGAGATCAGCGATGCCAACGATACTTTAGGTAAAAGAATCCGCGAAGCTGAGATGCAGAAAGTCCCCTATTTATTAGTCGTCGGCGATAAAGAGATTGCCGCCGAAGCGGTCGCCGTCCGCCAGCGTGGCAAAGGCGATATTGGCCAAGTTAAAATCGCCGAATTCACAAAGCAGATCACTGAGGAAATTAAGAATAAGATATAATCAAAAACGCCGCTTCAAATCTGAAGCGGCGTTTTATTTTAAATAAAAACCGCATTAAGCGGTTGTTTTTTTCTCTACCAAGTAACGGTCAGCTCAACCCCATAGACCAATTGATCAATTTGGTCCACCTGACGTGCCTTGTGGTTGACTTCTGAGATCGTGAATCTAAGCCCAGCATAACGTTTTCTAGATTCTACGAATTCTGCCAATCTCTTATTCAATATTGCCAGGATTCTCTCGTCTCGTGCCATGGTTATGTACCTATCTATTTTATCCCCATTAGTCGGAGAGTTCACCAGCAAAACCAGCGAGTGGGTCTGGCTGGATACCCCGCTAGACCTCTTGGCGCCTCTTATGATAGCTCCTTCCAGGTCTCTCATGATGCGGGCATTATTCGTAAGCGCCAGAAAGATTCCTCTGGCCACTCCCTCAACAATGGGCCTTGTTTCTTCTAACCACTTGATTCTTTCTTTTTCGCGTTTTGCCTGAGCAGAGTTCTGGGCTTCAATAATCATTTGCCTAAAAGGCTTAGTCGTGGCCATACTGGTGCTCCTTGCATGAAACGTGCTGAGGTGATATTAATATATTTGCGATGGATGTCAAGAAGAGGCCTAAAATTGTAGTCATACTCGGACCGACGGCTTCGGGTAAGTCGGATCTCGCCATTAAAATGGCGCGCCATTTTAATGGCGAGATTATATCCGCCGACAGCCGACAGGTTTATAGGGGCATGAACATTGGTACCGGCAAGGTCACCAAGAAAGAACAAAAACTAGTCAAGCATCACCTAATCGATATTGCATCGCCTAAAAAAGAATTCAACGTATCGGATTTTCAAAAGCTTAGCGGTAAAACTATAAGCGAAATTATCTCTCGCGGTAAGTTGCCTATAGTCTGTGGCGGAACTGGTTTTTGGATCGACGCCCTAGCTTATAACACTTCCCTGCCAAATGTTCCGCCAAACAAAAAATTGCGTGCGAAACTTGAGAAACAAACAGCGGAACAGTTATTCAAACAGCTGGCCAGGCTAGATCCTCAAAGATCTAAGAACATTGATAAGCACAACAAATATCGCCTAACTAGGGCCCTAGAAATTATATTCGCCACCGGGAAGCCGGTGCCACCAGTTAAGTCTCACGGATCAGCCTATGAGATTATCTGGCTTGGCATCACCTGGCCCAAGAAGATACTCACTGAGCGCATAAAAATACGCCTAGACAAGCGCTTGAGACAAGGGCTGGTCAGTGAGATTAAAAAGCTTTCTGCCGCTGGCCTGAGCCATAAACGCCTCTTTAGTTTTGGATTGGAATATCGCTGGATTTCGGAATACCTCCAAGGCAAGACAAGTCGCCAAGAAATGGCCGAAGGGCTATATAGAGATATCATAAAATTCTCAAAGAGACAGGCGACTTGGTTTAAGAGAAATAAGGATATAGCTTGGATCAATCCTAAAAAACAAAACCAGGCCTTCGGCCTGGTTAAGAAATTCCTACATTCTTAGCTCGCTGTGTGGATCAGTCTCTTCAGCGCCTTTCGCGGGTTCAGATCCGTCTCTTTGTCTTCTAAGGTCTTCTTGCCTAAGCCTTAATGCGTCGGCCTCTCTCTCCTTAGCAAGCACCCCTTCCCTGGATTGGATATCGGCAAATCTTTTTGCCGTCGACTGATCCCCACCTCTTACTGATTCCCAATTAACTAATTTTGCGAGAAATTTAAACATTTTTATTTGGTTAGTTTTTTAATTAACTCCTCGGCCACTTGTGGATTGGCCTTGCCCTTCGATTCACGCATCACCATGCCAACTAAGAATTTGAGTGAAGCCTCTTTGCCCGCCTTGTAATCAGTGACCGCTTTCGAATTGTCGTCTATAACTTTTTGAATGATAGATTCAAGCTCGCCAGCATCAGATACCTGTCCCAAGTTTTTTTCTTTCATGATCTGCTCTGGATGTAGACCAGTCTCGGCCATTTCTTTCATGACAACCTTTGCCCCAGTCGACGACAACTCTTTATGAAAAATTAAAACCATCAGCTCAGCAAATGATTCTGGCGTTATGTTTAGTCCTTCGACATCATCAATCTCCATGCCTTTCATATTAAACAGCGGCGGGAATTCGGTGATAATATAATTAGCCGCCATAGAATGAAGCTTACTAGCAACTCCAGACTCACTCGAGAAATCTCCGGGTAAGCCTTTTTTATGATGATAATCTTTGGCTGCGGAATCGATTTCGCTGGCCACGTGCTCATAATAATTTCCTAAGTGCCTAGCTATCGTGAAAACTTCAATCTGGGATTTATTCAATCCATATCCAAGGAAACGGACACGTCGTTGAGCTGGTAATTCGGTCATCCTTGATTTTATTAACTCCAACCAGCTGGCATCGATTCTTACTGGCGGTAAGTCTGGTTCTGGAAAGTATCTGTAATCATGAGCCTCCTCTTTCGAGCGTTGACTGAATGTTACTCCTTTCGAATCGTCCCAGCCTCGGGTTTCTTGAATTATCTTACCGCCTTCATCTAGGATGTCACCTTGTCTTTGTATCTCATAATCAACCGCTCCGGCCGCGGCTCTGATCGAATTCAGATTTTTTATCTCGGCCTTCGTTCCCCACGACCCATCGTCATTTGTAAGCGAGATATTGACCTCAACCCGCATCTGGCCTTTCTCCATGTCGGCATCAGAAACGCCTAAATATCTAAAAATTAGTTGCAACTCTTCGGCAAATTGTTTTACCTGCTGACCGTTCTCAAAGTCCGGCTCGGTGACAAGCTCCATAAGAGGCACGCCGGCTCGGTTATAATCCACTAGTGAGTAGTCTTTGTCGGGCACGTGCTGAAGCCTACCTGCATCCTCTTCGAGATGTATTCTCGTAATCCTGATGTTTTTCCCTTCACCTATCTCAAGATAGCCCTTCTCGCAAAACGGTTTTTGATATTGAGTAATTTGATAACCTTTCGGCAAGTCAGGGTAAAAATAGTTCTTCCTCTCAAAAAAAGTTTCTTCATTTATCGAACAATTTAACGCCAACCCAGCCATAACTGTTTTTTCGATAGCTTCTTTATTGGCTACCGGCAACGTGCCCGGATGACCCATGCAGATTGGACAGATATTTATGTTAGGGTGTCTTTCGTTCGGATCGTTTAACGAATCGCAAAACATCTTCGTATTTGTCTTGAGTTCAGTATGAATTTCTAAACCGATAACTGGTTTACGCATAAGACCAATTTATCACTATTTATCTATAAAAAAAAGCCCCGGCAGGGGCTTAAATCACAAAATTAACTCGCCTTAACTTTTCTAGAAATTCCTGGGCTTCTAGCCTGTCCCCGAATGTATCTTCGCCGATTTTCAAAATATCCGCTTGGTCCTTAGGCCACTGGTTCTGGCTAAGTATATCTAGCTCAAGCCTCGAGAATGTAAGCGCATAGAGTTGATAGTCTTCAAAGGCTTCGAATGATGCCGGTACGGCATCATTAATTATCGTCGCCATGGCTTGGGCATATACACGAATCTCGTACTGGGCATGCGCATCTAGGCGGAGTCTCAAGAAGTGCATCAGGTTATGGAGATCAAGCTTCCAATACCATTGGGTATAGCTCGCGAGCGACAATCCGATTCTAGCCAACTCCTTAGCTACGTCTAGCTCAAGAAGTTTCTTGTAGCCCTTAAACTGGCCTTCATACTCCGACTTTAGCAACTCGAGAACAGTAGCCTGGGTCTCAGGATCAAGCTCATCGCCTCGTCCCTGGCGATTCGTTTTGGATTGTCTTCGGATAACTTCCGGCGATGGCAAATAGAATTCATCCAGCATCTCCGAATATCTTCCCGAATACTCATTCACATTCGCCGTACGATGACGGATCCATTGCCTAGCGACAAAGATTGGCATTTTACAATGGAACTTGAATTCGACCATCTCCGAAGGACCGGTATGTACGTGCCTTCGAAGATATCTGATCAACCCCCTATCTCGACGAATTTGCTTGGTGCCTTTACCATAGGAAGTGCGCGCCGCTTCGGCGATCGCTTCATCGTTGCCCATATAATCAACTAGATATACATAGCCATGGTCTAGGCATTGTATGGGTCGATACAACCACTTCTCCGCGCCAATAGATATTGGGCGCAAGGTCGAATTGGCTTGCTCGTTTATCCGATCTGGCAGGATTATCATAAGCTATCCTTTCAAGAAGCTGCGATTACTTTATCAAAAAATAATAAACAAAAAAGGGGTAGTTATCCCCTTATGAAACCATGATGCCCTTGGCTACCAAAACCGGAATCACTAAACCGAGAACCTCTTCCAGAATCTCTTCTGGCGATCTTGCAGCATCGATGACATAACAATTAGGATAATTTTCGGCGAACAGTTTATAATTTCGCCTTACCCGCTCAAGAACTGGACCTCGCTCGTATTGGTCGATAGGTCGACCCTTCCTGGCGAGCCTCTCAGCAGCGACACTAATTGGGACATCGAATATGAGGATTAGATCTGGCCAGATAAAGTGTCTGCCAATAATGACTTCATTCATGCGCATCAGCCTTTGAATATCTTTTAGACTCTGAGCACCATAAACCATAGACGGCCTAAATCGATCGCTAATAACTAGCTTGCCGAGTTTCAAACTTGGGACGATGATCGTTTCCAAATTTTCGGCGCTGTCGAGGGCATACCACTTCTGAAAACCGAATGGATCCATCGTATGTACACCAACTGGCTTCGGAAGCTCTTGATATATCCTCCCGCCCCAGAGTCTGCTCTTACCAGGCTCTTTTGTCTCAACGATTTCGATTGGCTTAGCAGTACTGGTAACGATAAGATTCTCACTGAGCCCTATGGCTCCTTTCGCTCGATATCGCGGATCGTACCTAAGAAGCCTGCTCAACATCTCAGATATTGTTGTCTTGCCACATCCATCCATACCTTCGAAAACAATAAACGCACCGGGCAATCCGTTTGGTATCATGGCGTCCTCTCAAAGAACTAGTTTATGAAAGCCTATCAAAAAACTAATAAAACTAAAGTGGATAAACTAAAACCCCCACCTAGTGGGGGTTTTAGTTTAAAATTCTACTTAACTTCTATGCCCATGGATCGAGCTGTGCCAGCGATAACTTTCATCGCACCTTCGATATCATTGGCGTTAAGGTCTAGCATCTTCTTCTCGGCTATCTCCTTCAGTTGGGCCTGAGTTATTGAGCCAACCTTCTTCTTGTTTGGCTCTCCAGAACCCTTATCAGCGCCGGCTGCAACTCTTATCAAGTAGGCGGCTGGCGGGGTCTTGAGCTTGAATTCGAATGTTCTGTCCTCGAAAATAGTTATCTCAACTGGAGTAACCTCTCCTGGCTTATCCTTTGTAGCTTCATTGAATTGAAGCACAAACTGCTGAAGATTTATTCCATGAGGACCTAAAGCCGTGCCAACTGGAGGCGCCGGCGTAGCCTTTGCACCTTCAACCTGAAGTTTTACAATTGTCTTTATTTTCTTTGCCATTTCTTTAAATTAGATTGCTTAGAAGCGATGCAATCTAAACTAATTATAATTTCTTTATTTGCAAAAAGTCCAATTCGACTGGCGTCTCTCTTCCGAATATCGTCACCAATACCTTGACTCTTCCCCTCTCCATATCAATCTCGTCAATCTTACCATCAAAATCTTTAAATGGTCCATCGGTGATTTTAACCCTGTCGCCCACAGCCACGTCAATTTTGTATTTCGGCTCGTCCACGCCCATTCTCTTCATAAGCGTATCCACTTCAGCTTGTAATAATGGGGTCGGCACTGTTCCGGCACCAATAAATCCAGTCACGCTGGGCGTGTTTCTAACAACATACCACGAGCTATCGTCGACGATCATCTCAACTAAAACATATCCAGGATAGATCTTCTCTTCTATGGTTTCCCTTTTGCCGCCTTTAATTTTTATCTTTTTTTCTTTAGGTACTAAAACATTGAATATCTTGTCTTCGAAACTTAAAGACTCCACTCTTTGCTGTAGGCTTCTTGCGACGCTGTCTTCATACCCAGAATAGGTGTGGATTGCGTACCAGTGTCTTTCTCCTGTTGCGACTTGTTTTGGCATTATTTAATGATTTCCTAGGCACTCGCTCAAAAACTCGTTAAATAGTTTTAGCTAGCCGCCTAGAACCTCGATCTATCCAAGATAGATAAATTTGTTTAATAAAAATTCAAAAAAGAAATCTAGCAATCCTAGGAATATGGCCAAGAATAAGCTTATGCCAATAACAACAAGAGTATAGACTGTGGTCTGCTTCTTTGTTGGCCAAGTTACTTTTGACAATTCGACTCTTACCTCTTTTAGAAAATTTATTATCTTTTCCATGTTCTTAATAAAGGATTTAAAAATCGCCCGCAGGCGTATTATTAGCCTACCAAATCCGGCACCGTTTGTCAATTATATATCTAGGTTTTGCACGCTTTTCGCGTGTGTTTGGATGAATTTCTTCCTCGGCATAACATCGGACCCCATTAATATATCGAATATCTTATCGGCTTCCTGGGCATCTTTTATGGTTACCTGGAGCAAAACCCGATTCTCTGGATTCAAGGTTGTGTCCCATAGCTGATCTGGGTTCATCTCTCCTAAACCCTTGTAGCGTTGGATATTCACCCCACTTATTTTATCTTCGCTGTCACCCCTTGTAGCGTTGTCAATATCATCGACAACCACCTCTGACGAACCTTCTCCCTCCAATGGAGTCACCTCCCAATCTCCAGAGTCCTTAGCTTTCTCTTTTTTGGTGTCTTTACCCGTCGGTAAGGTTTTAATAAATTCAGCCAAAACCTTATCTTTCTCGGCATCGCTATAAGCATAGAACGATTTGTTGCCTTTTGAAATCTTATACAAAGGAGGTTGCGCGATAAACAAATGGCCAGCCTCAACTAGCTGTGGAAAATAGCGGAAGAATAAAGTTAAAAGCAAGGTTCTTATGTGGGCTCCGTCGACATCGGCATCGGTCATGATTACAATCTTGTGGTACCTAAGCCTAGCTAGGTCAAACTCTTCGGCTATAGCCGTTCCCATAGCTATAATAAGGGCTCTGATCTCTTCGGAGGCTAGCATTCTATCGATTCTGGCTTTTTCCACGTTTAAGATCTTGCCTTTCAGCGGCAGTATGGCTTGCGTCCTTCTATCTCTTCCAGATTTGGAGCTACCTCCGGCAGAATCTCCCTCGACAATAAACAATTCCGATTCCGAAGCATCACGGCTTGAACAATCGGCAAGTTTTCCAGGAAGAGTCATGCCCTCGAGAGCTCCCTTCCTTAAAACAGTATCTCTGGCCGCACGAGCTGCCAAACGAGCCTTCGAAGCCAGTATTACTTTATCGAGTACGCCCCTAGCATCGTTGGGGTTCCTTTCTAGCCAATCAGCGAACTCCAAGCTAACAACGGAATCCACGGCCGAACGAGCAGTTGGAGTTCCCAATTTAGCCTTGGTCTGTCCCTCAAACTGAGGCTCTCTTAATTTAACCGAAATAACGACGGTTAATCCTTCGCGGATGTCTTCGCCCGTCAAATTATCGTCTTTCTCTTTAAGATATCCATTCTTCCTTGCGTAATCATTTAGAGTTCTGGTGATGGCCGTTCTGAATCCAGTCAGATGCATACCGCCTTCAATTGTATGGATATTATTTGCAAAGCTTAATTCTCTGCCTTGGACGTCTTCTACGTATTGCAATGCAACTTCGACAAAAATGTCTTCAGATTCCTTGCCAACATAAAAAACATTGTCATGCTTTGGTTCCTCTAGCCTATTTAGATATTTAACATATGAGACAATACCGCCTTCAAAATAAAAGTTGTAGTCTTTTATCTCTTCCTCTTTTGAATCAGCCGCTTTCAATGGCTCTCTCTCGTCTTTCACTGAGATGCGTACGCCTTTAGTTAGATAGGCCTGCTGCCTTAGATGATTCAAGATAGAGTCCCAATCAAAAACTATCTCTTTAAATATATCGGGATCGGGTTGAAATGTGATCGACGTCCCCGTTCGATTTGTTTTTCCAGCTTTCTTAACCGCATATAATGGTTTTCCAATTTTATATTCTTGGACAAAGATATCTGGTTTACGATGGACCTCGGCCTTCATCCAAGTTGATAATGCATTAACCACAGACAAACCGACTCCATGTAATCCGCCAGAGACCTTATAGGAATCCCCGCCGAACTTACCTCCGGCATGCAAGGTTGTAGCCGCCGTCTCAAGAGCAGATTTTTTAGTCTTAGGATGGATATCTGTCGGTATACCTCTACCATCATCAACTACCCTAACTTTGTTATCTTGTAACAATGCAACTTCAATATTCTTAGCATGACCCGCCATGGCCTCGTCTAACGAATTATCAAAAACCTCCCATATTAAATGGTGAAGTCCCTCGACTCCAGTGGAGCCGATATACATACCTGGTCTTTTCCTAACTGGCTCAAGCCCTTCGAGGACTTGAATGTCTTTGGCCGAATATGATTGCTGTTTCGTTTCTTTATCTGCCATAGTAATACAGGGAATCGCTTATAAAATCCCGCCACTTCCTTGCGGGATTTAGCTTAATCTACATAGGATTATTATAGCATTTTAGCTTGCTTAAATCAACAATATTTGTGGCTAATTTGATATACAAAAACCCGCTTTTAATGCGGGTTTTCAAATGAGTGCCATGCGCTAACGAAATAGCCAATTACACACTAGGGCCACGAAGATCGTTTCTGCGCCAAATACAACCACAGAGAGCAGCACCATCCATTGAAAATTACTACCACCAGCGGGAGGCATTCCTAAAGACCAAATCGCACAGAAGAATGCGATAATCGCGGTAAGAACGAGAATATTAACCAATGCAACATTTAGTCCAATAAGTACACCCAAGATAATAGATGCGGCGAAGGCGATGATCAGGCGTGGCATCGGCGCCTCCCGATAGCAAAGAACTTATCTATTTTATATCACAATTTTCAGCTGCTGTCTATCTGATCTCGGCCTTAAATTGATTTTTTGTGTCTTCGCATATCTTGTCTTGAATCGCGTCTATCTCTTCCGAGACAAGGGTGCGCTCATTGCTTCGATAAACTATTCTAAAAGTGTAGCTAGTCTTACCAGCACCAAACTTTTCGTTGTCATAGTTATCGAGTAACTTAACCTCCTCTACTAAACCGCCACCCAGATCTCTAACCAAGTCGTAATAATTATTAGGAGTAAAATCTTTATCAACGACAAAAGATATATCACGAGTAATTGGTGGGAATTTACTAACTTCTCTGAATTTATTACCCAAGACCAATTGCTTTTTTACACGCTCGTCATCAGACCAAAGAAGACGTATATCCGGTAGCTCCATGCTGATCATGGCCAATCTCTCTAAGCCAAATCCAAAGGCCCAGCCATTATAGACTTCGGGATCAACGCCAAGATTTTTTAAAACTACCCCCTTAACTACTCCTGCGCCGAGAACCTCTAGCCACTTGCCGTCTTTATCTATCTCCATCTCAATGCTGGGATTCGTATATGGAAAAGTATCTTCATTAAATCTATATTTAATATCTTCCCCATAAATCGCTTTGGCGATCTTCACCAGAACATCTTGCAGGTCATCTTTAGTAATCTCTTTGACTGATCGTGGACATAGATACCAACCATCTATTTGGTGGAATACATTCATGTGGTTGCGATCTATCTCGTCTTTCCTATAAACCTTACCATACGACAATGATCCGATATTCTGACCAGCTGCTATCTTTTTCTTCACCTCTTCTTGAATTAGAAGGTAATACCACATAATGGTCGTATGCGTTCTAAGGATATGCTGATCATCTAAGTAATAGGTATCGGATTTGCTTCGAGCTGGGTGATCTTGCGCGAAATCAAATAAGTCAAAACTTATGTCAGCCCTGACAATCTCTGGATCTTCAATAACATAAAAATCTGCGAAATCCGGCAAGGCTATTACGCGCTGCGCTATTTCATGCAACGGACTATTCTCGGTGCGCGTTAGATCAGGCATGGCTAAGAATCTGGCCAACCTCTGGCTCTCAGGATCACTTCGCTTACCTATTTCCTCTTTTATTCTCTTTTCTTCATCTGAGCTAATAACTATATTTTTCATATTATTATGCAAAATTATAATATTTATTTTTATTATGCACCCTTACAGCTAGTGCGTATATTGTGATCAGGATAATGGCCGCCACGCCAAAATAAACATTAGTATATATCTTTAGAATATTTAAAGAAAAGAATGTAATCACGCCAAGGGTAATAAATAGTGACTGGACCAGCGATAACCATGAATCGTATTTAGACTCGATTAGCATTCGAGCAATCGCAGACAAAAAGATAAAAGTCGAAGCCCAGATGGTTATGGACAACGCCAATAAGAAAAGTATTCTTATTGCCGCCGTGGATTGATATGGGTCATAACTAAATGTGATCAGCAGAGTGCCAATCAATCCTATGATGGCGATTAATAAAGTAGCGATAATCTCTCTTGGCATTGAGTAAATACTATCAATTGTGGCTAGCAATTACAATAAATCAACAAAACAAGTCCCCGATATCGGGGACTTGTTTTGTTGAGATAATCCTAGAAGCCTAGGCGTTTTATAACAACTCCGCTGTTGCTATATATGGCAGCTCCGCCATCTATTCTTAAATAGGCTCCTGGATTACCAAAAGTTTTCGAGTTCCATAGCGGAGTGCCGCTGCTACTGTACAAAACTAGATTGCCATCAGGTTGCATGATTACGCGACCGCCAATTCCAGAATTATAGGTCTTGCTATCTCCAACTGGATTACCCTTATTATAAAGGACAAGATTGCCATCACTTTGAAATCTTAAAGAATACCAGCCATCGGGAGATAGGATAGGATTCTCGACTCCCATAGTCTCGCCCGAGGACAAGATGCTTGACCCGGAAATATCTAGCACGCCCGTAGGTGCTGACGCTGTGGCGGTAGACTGAGACGAGGTCCACTTCTCAGATCCTCCTGAACTGTAGATTTTTATTTGGCCAGTATCCTCCACTCTCAAGTAAGCTCCGCTATTCTCATTCGTGTTAGAAGACCAAATTGGCCTATAGAAGGAGTCGAATATTATAAGATCTCCGGTGGTTAACATTCCAACAAACCCGGCACCACCAGGACCATTCGTACCAGAAGACCAGACTGGGGAGGATCCGCCATAAAGGACAAGGTTACCATCACTTTGATATTTTAAGACGTACCGTCCATTTTGAGATTGGATGGATGCCCCAATTCCTAAGTTCTTACCAGAGCCTAGGACATCAGAGCCGGCAGGGCTAGGGGCTGGAGCTGGAGAAGCAATAGGTGGAGATACGAATCCTTTCAGATTTAATATCGTAGATCCGTCTTTGCGATATAGAATAGCTCCCCCGTTGCTGAGCTTGAGATAGTTGTCCGGAGAACTGCTGGTCCCGGTATGCCATACTGGGACACCACTGCCACTATATATAACTAAATTACCAGAAGGCTCCATCACCAACTTAGCTTGGGAGCCAGCTACTGAATCGGTTCCACTAGACCAAATTCTAATTCTTAAGGCGCTGTCTGCAGGGCGTTCCCATAATTCTAGATTTCCACCATATTGGAAGCCTAAAATGTATTTACCATCAGAAGAAATAAGCGCCGAAGATGCTCCGTTTAGAGACTGCCCAGAAGCCAAAGTATCGGATCCGCCGGGCACCGGACTGGGATTAGGAATTGGCGTCGTTGTTGGGGCAGGTGTAGGCGTTGACGTTGGAGCCGGGGTCGAGGTAGGCGCTGGCGTCGACGACGGTATCGGAGTTGGTATCGGCGTTGATGACGGCGTTGGCATTGGCGTCGGTGTTGGGTTGGGTCTCGGTGTTGACGTTGGAGCCGGGGTCGGAACCGGATTAGATCCACCACTTAAGGCCTTAAGCAAATATCCGCTGGCGCTATATACGCCTGCACCATTCTGTACCTTCAGATAAGCTCCTGAATTACCATGAGTGCTAGCATGCCACAATGGCGCATTACTACTACTATACAACACTAAATTGCCATCACCCTGCATGACTACTCTTCCGCCCATCCCTGTCCTGTAAGTGTTACTACTCCATACTGCCACACCGCCACCATATAAGACTAGATCGCCATCACTTTGAAATCTGAGAGAATAGCGCCCGTCTGGGGATAAGATAGGACTATCAACTCTCATAACCTGCCCAGAGCCGAGAATATTAGAGCCTACTGGGACTGGAGTTGGACTTGGGATACTAGTTGGACTTGGGATACTAGTTGGAATCGGCGTCAAGGTAGGCGCTGGCGTCGACGATGGTATCGGCGTTGATGACGGCGTTGGAATCGGCGTCGGCGTTGCAGTTGCTCCCCTCCAACACATTAACCCTTGCCCGGTAAGATCTGAGAAGTAGCATCCGGATGGGTAGTAAGATGTGCACTGATATTGTTGGCTAAAAGCTCCTCTCGATTCGCAAGTGAGCGCAGGCGTTGGTGTTGGGACGGGTGTTGGGGTAGGAGTCGGCAATGGTGCCGATGTTGGTATTGGTGTCGGCGAGGATATCGCTGGAGTTGGGGTAGGAGTTGCGCATCTAGGCACCATCCAGCTTGATACCGGCCCATCGACATCAGAGTTATTCTGAATGAAAGCGTAATATTGTACACCAGGCTGAAGCGCTAGACTAGCCATGCCTGGTAATCTTGGAGTAAACCCGCTAGGCGCCGAGGTAGAACCACTTGAGCCGCTAAAATATTTACTCCACGCTGACGATGAAGATGGCTCGTCGTCGATAAATATCAAAATATTATTATCGACTGGCGTATAAGAAATTTGAACAGTATAATCCGTGTTCGAACAAGACGGGGCGTAAATACTTGGAGTTAATGATACGGGCGACATGGCGCCTACTATAGCGGCGCCTAGACCATTCGCCTTCTTTGAGGCCGTGGGCCTTGTGCTTACGGTTGTCCTAGCCACACCATCGCCGACCACCGAAAACTCAACCTTAGGACTAACGCAGATAGTTCTGCCTGCGCTATTCTTGAAAGCTACGTATCTAGAGTAACTACCTTCTTCTCCTGATTTGTATAGTATGCCTGAGTAGGTTGAATTGGATGTATAGCCATTGTATATGTCCCAAATATCATTCTTGCCATCTCTGGAACCGAACCAGTATGCCCTAAGACCATTCATGCTTGATTTAAATTTCCAAGATACTGGGTCTCCGGCTTTAACTTGAGTGATGATATTTCCAGCCTTATCTGATAGGGATAGACTGCAATCAATAGCCGCTGAAGAATTGTTTGACGTGAACACAAAAGACCCAATGGCGAAGATGGCCACCGCGAAAACGATAGAGATGTTAGTTCTTTTCATTAGATTAAGTATACGAGCTCATCAATATTTAATACACATAGCTTATCCACACGCTGCCAGCACTTTGCTGGCTATTATCAAATAGACTCCTCATTTAAGAGGAGTCTATTTGATAACTGGCGGGGACGACGGGACTCTGCTTCAGCTCTCGTCGCGCCGTCGCGCTCCTCGGCCTGGCCACCGCCTCGCGGCTGCACTTGCTAGTGCAACATCGCTCCGGCGTTCGAGTCCCGTCGTATCCATCAACAGGATTATAAAAGGAGTGCCAAATGGCACTCCTTTTATAATATGCGGGGACGACGGGACTCGAACCCGCGACCTCTTCCGTGACAGGGAAGCGCTCTAACCAATTGAGCTACGTCCCCAGCTTGTGGGGAATGATACGTTGTAAAACCTAAAAAATCCTAACATAGTTTGGGCCGATTGAAAAGGCCTATCTATCGAAAGATTCTGCCCGAGATGCGCTCGATAACTTTATTAAATACTTTTCTGGATTTTTAGCAATTTTTTTATGAGCGCTGACCATATCTTTTTCGCCGGCGTAGCTGACTGATGACTGAAGATGCCCTTTAACCCTATGAAGTATATCCACAACGCTCCCAACTATAGGCACCCTGATTGATTGTCCTTCCGACGGCGTACTCAGAGCTTCTTCGGTCTCGCCCTTGGTACCATCGACAACTGCTTCGGGCGAAGTCATGCCGCGATAGAACTTAACCTTCTGACGAGTAGCCGGATCCTCCACGATTATCCCAGGCGCCTCATCTGTGCCCGACAACATACTACCCTGCATTACCGTTGATGCCCCAGTAGCTATAGCTAGAAATATATCTTTATCATTTTTAGTACCACCATCAGCGATGATAGGCACCTTACCACCCACGGCTAGATAAGCCTCTCGTACGGCCTGCAATTGTGGCACGCCAGCCGCCGTCTCCAATCGAGTACGACATCCCCTGCCTGGCCCAATACCAACCTTGATCGCATCTACGCCAAGTCCTGCCAAGAATTCAGCACCTTCAGCCGTACCTACATTCCCAACTGCCAATTCGAACCTGCCAAACTTTTTTCTAAAGTTCTTTACGGCTTCACGAATCACTTCAGAATCAGCGTGAGCTATATCCATGAGAATGATATCTGTCTCAGCCTCTATCAGTGCCTCTGCTCTCTCCATATAATCACCCACTGCGCCGATAGATGCACCCACCAACAACCTGCCCTTCTTGTCTTTGGATGAGTATGGCTTCTGCTTAGCCATCTTTAAGTCACGCATGGTGATCAATCCTTTTACCTTTCTTTTGGAATCTATCAATGGCAACTTCTCGATTCTATTGTCGAACATTAATTTTTCGGCTTCGTCCATGCTTATGCCTGGCTTGGCCGTAATCATCTCAGAAAACGGCGTCATAAATTCAGTGACTAATTTTTCATTTTGATTCACCGCCGGCATGTCCCTATGACTAAGTATGCCCGCAAGTACGCCGTTGCCGGCATCTTCTTCAATCAAAATACTACTTGAGTTTTTCTCGTTGATAAGTTTCTTGGCCTCGCCCATGGTGGCCTTCTTGTGAACTATCAGCGGGTTCTCGATTACAAAAGAGTGCTGGCTCTTAACATATTCTACTCTGCGCACCTCTTCTTCAATTGAACAGTTTCGATCTAAGAATCCAAAGGCGCCTTCTAGCGAAAGGGTTTTCATCATCTCTTCGCCAGTCACAGTATCCATATTCGCTCCAACAATAGGTATAGCAATATCAATATTGCGAGAGAGAGGCATGGTTAGGTCAATCACCTTCCTACTCTTAACCACGGCGTGCTGAGGTCGCATTAGAAAATCATTATATGTGGCTCCGTAGAATATCTCTTCAAGTCTAATTTTCATACATGAAAATTATAATCTAAACGGCAAACAATACAATGGCGAAGGACCTTGGCATGGCCTTCTCGAGTACGGGCTGTATTTCTCTGCTGAGAAATCACCCTCTCGCTCGGCTCCAGTCGAGCCTGCGCGGGCCTCTCGAAAGCCTTACCAGAGTCCCATAATAAAAGTCACCATAGACAATCATGAATACAATGGCCGCCTTTTTGGCTGCAAAGGCAGCCATTGTATTCGGTAGGATTAAGCCCTCGGGCCTGCGAAACTTGCACGAAGCCGCCGCGGCTACTCAATTTTAATTAAAAAGCCCCGCCGGAGGCGGGGCTTGCGTAAGCATGCCTAATCTAGACTCTTATGCCAATAAATTCTCTCTATCTTTCGAGTACCACCATACGTAGCATCATGAACTTCGGGTACGCCAGATGAGTTGGAGGCGTTACTAATAGCCTTATCGTTGCCAGCATAGAAGCCCACGTGAAGATGTCCGCCCTGCCTTTCCCACACAATAACCGCACCCACTTTTAGTTCAGGAACTTCCTGCCAGCCAAAAGACAACATATCCTTCTCTGTGCTCTCGACAGTAGCGTGGATATCTTTGATTAATTTCTGCAAATAAAGAACTGCCGATACGAAAACGGCACAACTTTTGCCACCGTTATCCAGAAGATCAACCTCTTGATTTTCAGCCAATCCAAATAGATTACGAAACATGTTGTTCTCGCCTTTGGCCGAATTACTAATCATTGTCAAATAATTCTTTAACTTTAGAAGTTTGATCGTCATGGCAATGGCATTGTATCACATACGCCCAAAACAAAACCAGCCCCATGATGGGACTGGTTTTGTTTTGTAGTTCTTATCTAGGAGCCACCTCTTTCCATTCCGGTATTGGCTTTTGGACATTTACACCGCCAGTGCCGCCATCAGCAACGGAACTCGTCTGATATGTGCACGATAGACCACTACCATCGACAACTCTTAAGCTTGGATAAAATATGCCCTCTGATTGATACTCGTGAGTCGTAGTAGCCAGTGTCGAACCGCCCTCAGGTAATTCTGTGCCATCGCCAAATACCCATTTCCATAAATGCGAAGCATGGCCAAACGCAAGTCCATCATAAAATTCCACGTTAGGCGCATCTCCATTAAATAAGACCGGAAGTCCTACCGCTGGTCTAGTTGGACTGAATGTAAAGTCAGCCTTAGGATAAGCATTTACTGGCGTACTCCATGTAGCTGGTGATGATACCAGCCAATCAGATACATAGCCAAGAGTATCGCGCAGTCTTACTCTAGCCTTGTAGGTCTTGTTATAACTATATTCTGGATCAGTTGTAATGTTCACAACGCGAGATGCATATCTGTCACCACCAAGAGAGCTTGGAACTAAAGCGTTAGGATTCTCGACAACGTTATTTATATCGCTAAAAGCTTGGCCACTCTCAACGATCTGCATGTCATATGAAGCCTGAGGATTTTCACCCGAATACGTCCAGGTTAGCTGGACGAACGCTCCGCCGCCAAAACAATAATCATTTGTGCTTGGCAATACTAGACCGATGTTACTGCCCAATGGCGGATTCGAAGTAATAACCTGGCACGTGGCCGTCTGGCTAGCACTTGTTACGATTACATTATTTGTGCCTGAGGCTGCGTATCTAGTAGTAAACGAACTCCCACTTCCAGTTGCTGGAGTGCCACCACCCGACCAAGAGAATGTACCATTGCCACCAGTAGCGGTTATAGTCGCATCAACGTTAGTTTGAGCATTTTGAGTAGTCGGGCTACAAGATAAGGGTAGTATAGGCGTCGGCGTAGGAGTTGGAACCGGTGTCGGCGTGGGACCGGAGCTAACTACAATTGTAGATGCCCAAACGCCACCGAAATAAGAGTCAGCTACCGGGGCCGCACAAGTGGTTCCATCTGGCTTCATGTAGAGAGCGCCAGCAGTATGCACCATTTGCATAGCAAAGGGGTACGATCCTTCTGCCGCAGGAGCAGTCAACGAGAAGCTCCATCTAGGCGTATCCCCCGGATTAATCACTGCTGGCAAGTGGCCATACGTCGGACTTATAATCGGAGCGCCGCCTGTTTTTACAAATTTAAAATAATTACCGTTATACCACATAGTGTCTCCCGCATTATTTACATCAGCATAAAAGCTTTGCGTTTCTCCTGGAGTCATGGTGATAGAACTCGGTAAATTCGTGCTAGGTATCGAGGCATTTTCTCCACAAGTAGCTGGCGCTGGCGCCGGAGCAGTCGCTGGTGGAGGCGTAGGCGTTGCTGACACAGGAGTCGGAGTCGGAGTTGGAGTCGGGGTAGGCGTTGGCTCAGGAGTGCCTCCTCCACTATAAGTCCAAGTTATATTAAAAGTAATAATCTGATCAGCCGTCAAAGTAAGAGGTCCACTATTTACAGCCGATGTGTACCCTGCTGGTCCTCCCGTTACTACTATCGTATAGTCGCCCAGGGGTTTTGATAGATAAGAATCTCCGGGCATATTAGTACCCGCTAAATTCTCTGGGCCTGATATCTGCCATGAAGCAATAGCAGAAGAAGTATCAAGATATTTCGAAGTAACATTTATTCTACCAGTAGCTGGTTGGATGACCGGTGGTACAGGCTCATGATTGGCAGTGCAAGTACCGCTATCAACGCCCATGCCCTGTCCTTCGCATATCCAGCTTGAAGACTCGCCCGCGGCTGGAAAAGCTGGAGTAGCTGAGGTCACGCCACTTTGACAATAATAAGGTATGCCCGAAGTGCTTATCATTATATAGTCGGTGGCATCATAGGCATAAGTTGCGTTGGCACCTCCACAAACTCCATCCTCGGATGTGCCTCCGCCATCGCCAGCTGGGGTCCAGAAACAACCAGAAGTCGCATCGCAAGAAGTCTCGGATAAGCTGCTACACGATACGTCTTCGTTCCAACCGCTACAACTACCAGAAGTGGTAAGAGCGAGCGATGTATCGAAAGAAAGGGTATAGAATAGGAGAGCTGCGACCAATAATGTAGAACCAAAAAGTATTTTTTTCATATTACCTGTAAATAGTTACCTTATCCGCATGGAAATTAGACACCGAGAAAACATTTTCTTTGGTAGAGATAGTTATAGCATCTCCCTCTCTGATTATATTATTAGCTAATTCTCCGGATACCTTGATTACTTTGCCGCTGTCGTCTCTTATGATCGTTGGGTGCGCGGTAGCCCAGTTGCCGTTCTCGTCTTTCATTAACACCTGGACAACAGATTTATTATCTATATAAAAAAGCTTTTCCGTATCGATAAGACTTGATCGGCCGAACTTAGAATAAGGCAAGGCCGTTTTTAGGGTATACGTACCTCCATTATCCTTGGCCGTAGCCACTAGAACTGTGCCGCCGATAGAAAACTGTTTTGTGTTATCGGGGGGCATGACTAGAGATCCTTTATAGAAAAAACTGGCGCTAGCTAGAACGACCAAAATTAAAACAAAAACGACGACAATATATATCGTTCTTTTGTCTCTTATTAAGAGTTTCAAATCCATATATAAATTATAGCACCAAAGATAAGTAAACGCTTAATACTTATCAACAAAAAAGCCCGGACGAAGCGCAGGCTACGTGCCTACACCTCATCCGGGCTCACTCGCAAACCGTCAGCGCCTTGCAGGCGCATTATCGGGAAACGTGTTCCCTGCCTCCGTGCGCAAAGCCTGCAGGATATACGTTTTCTCGGCTGGCGAGAAATCTATTACTATGCCGCCGAGATTCCCGCCCATAAGACCGATAAACGCATGATGCTCAAATCTCAATACGTGCCCTTGCTCATGCGCCACATCAAATAGAGAGACTGCCCCGCCTAAATCACGGTACTGCACTTTACCACTCTGAGCGACGTTCTGAACGTCCACCATTGTGGTACATCCGACATAGGGACAAGTAGCCGAATCGATCGAGAACTTCACCGGCACGGATGCCGGATTGGATGCTCCAATCGAGAAGAAGACTGCACCGCCCGTCGCCGTCTGAGCGATGGAAAGTGCCTGTTTGTGGATGGCCACAACCGTGGGATTATCGGCCATGTTCTGAGACAACTCTCCGATCACCGCTGGATATTTCAGCCGTTTCAACGGGTGTAGCCCCGTGTTATTCGGAGCTGATTGATCTCCGTACAGCATCTGCTTGACTTGTGTCTCGCAGTTGCCGTCGTAACACTGAAACATCGAGAACGTACTCGTTGTCCCAGTGTAGGCATCTCCGCGAGGCAGAAAGCCCGTTGCAATAGCCAGCACGGTAAAATAACTCTTCGTATTTGCTGGCACGATAACTTTCACCACGCCCTGGCCATCAGTAACGTAATTTTTCTCAAGCACCGTCACCGTCGCACCCGTGACGGGTTGTCCAGTTAGCCGACTGACGAACGTCAGCTCTATTACTACTGGCGCAACTACCGTGATGCTCACGCTGGCAGTAGCCGATCCATTCGGACCGGTACATTCCAGAGAATACACGGTATTGGCCGTAAGTGTCGGAGTGTTGTTAGCACCGACAAGGCCGGCCCAACCGATAACTGGCACGCCGTCACGCTTGACGACGCAGTTCTCAACATTAGTAGCCGTCCAGTCAATCAGGGGCGCATCCCCAGAATCAACTGAGCAAATGTTGGCCTGCTTATTGCAGGTAATTGTCGCCGTAGACGTAGGCGTAGTGGGTTGAACCGGGTTACCCGGACAGCCCAACGAGAAAGTGATGGTCAGAATGGCCATCACGACCGTCACCGTCGAACGAATCTTCGTGGTCATGGTAGCCTCCTTCGATCTGTTTTGGGGATTTTCTGGCCCCAGTTTTTAAAGACCTATCAGTACCTTAATTATACCACTCTACCCCCAAAAAGTCAAACCCAAGATTCTGGGCTTGTCAAGGGCACTATATGCTGTTACTATGGGCCCAGTTCCAATCCAGGAGACACTATGTTCGGACTTAGCAGGAGCAGAGAATTCCCTATCAAAATCAGTTCCGATCAACTCAAATACGCCCGAGAACAGCTTATGATGATTCTTGCCGGCAAAAGGACATCGCTTGGGATAAGTCGCGGCCACGAGGCCAATTGGCAGCAATATCTCTTCCGCCAACTAGATTCTCAGAAATTCTACGTCTCAATGATGTACCGAATAGCTCATGATCATTCTTCGCTCGAACGCGTCGACAAGCCTGAACGGAATATTAATGAGGCCCAGGCGATGATAACAGCTATCGGACTAATATATGCCGCGATGTACAAAGCTCTTGGCAATCGCCTGCCAAAGCTTACTCAAGACATGTTTGATGAGTATCTTCAAGATATGGCTAACTTCGGAGAAAGGGCCTTCTACGAATTCTCAAGTAAGCTCAAGTCCCTGAGTGGCGATGGCGATATTGGCCTCGTATGTCTTCGGAATATCAATGCCTCCGGCCAAGAATCTGCCGGGACGTTCCTGGCCAAGGTTTACATTGATCTTCTTCTTCAGCAGATTGAAGGAGAACTAGCTCGGAAATAAATACAATCCCCGCCTCCGGCGGGGAATTATTTTAATACGCTAAGTTAATAATTCTCAATAGAAGATTCTGATATCAGACGCCCAGTCTCATTATTTTATCTTTTGGTAAATAAAGTCGCGAAGTTCAGATATGGCTATGCGCTGTTGAGTGGCCGTATCTCGATCGCGGACAGTCACGGTATTATTTTCAAGCGTGTCGAAGTCTATGGTCACGCAAAATGGCGTGCCTATCTCGTCCTGAGAATAATAGCGTTTACCGATATTGCCACGATCATCCCAAGCAATAGAAAATTCTTGTTTTAAATCGTCGTAGACCCTCCTAGCCTTCTCGACCAACTGCGGCTTATTGGCTAGCAATGGGAATATGGCAGCCTTGTATGGCGACAATTTTGGATTTAGCTTTAAGATCACCCTGTCGCCCTCTTCCGCATAAGCATCCAACAATAAGAATAAAAATGTACGATCGACGCCACCAGACGTCTCCACGATATTAGGCGTAAACTTTTCTTTTGTCTCTTGATCAGTGTAGCCTAGATCTTCGCCGGAGTATTCAGAATGTCGAGATAGGTCCCAATCGCCACGCCAGTGGATCCCCTCCATCTCCTTGCCTATCGGCGACGCTTCATAATTTATATCAAAAGCTTTTCTGGCATAGTGAGCCAGCTTTTCATGCTGATAGAATCCTAAATTCTCAGGATGAGTGAATATGCTCTTGTACCAATTCATTCTCTCCTGCTTCCAAAATTCAAACCACTTCTCCATTTCTGAAGGATGACAGAACCACTGCAGATCCCATTGCTCGAATTCTCTCTGCCTGAACAAAAAATTGCCAGGCGTAACTTCGTTCCTGAAAGCTTTACCAATTTGGCAGATACCAAATGGCACCTTGAGTCGTGTCGAGCTCAAAACGTTTTTATAATCTAGATAGATAGTCTGACAAGCTTCGCCTCGAAGATAGGCTTCGATTTTCTCACCTTCAATGATGCCAAGTTTAGTTGGCACCAAAATATTAAATATCTTTGGCTCGGTCAGCTCTCCGTCGCAATCGGGACACTTGGCGCCCTCTATATCATCAGCCTTGAAACGATGGTGACACTTCTTACATTCAACTAGTGGATCAACGAAGCTCTTCAGGTGACCGCTAGCCTCCCAGACTTTGGGATTAGTTATTATCGCGCCGTCGATACCGACGATATTCTCGTGATCCTTGGTCATCCATTTCCACCACAAAGCCTTTAGGTTGTTTTTTAATTCCACGCCCAACGGACCATAATCATAAAAACCCTGCAGGCCGCCGTATATATCGGATCCGGGGAAAACAAAACCTCGACGCTTAGCTAACGATACAATCTTCTCCATCAAGTTATTTTTTTCTTTCTCCATATTTTGTCTATTGAACCACGCCTTCGCCGCGGCCGTCAACCATACTGTTGGTATCTACGTCTTTGGCGTTTATGACTATGGCTTGCTTAGTAAAGCTATCCTTCCCAGAAAAAACTATGTCTTTAAGTATGTCCATGACCGAGCCTTTCTGAGCGGCCGACGGCTTGATAGTCACCTGAAATACGGCTTCGTATTTAGGAGTCAGATTCCCACCTACTCCCGATGGTATATTTTTTATATCCCAGACTATCTCTGAAGAATTTTTATTATAAGTCGGCTCCGGCTGACCGGAAGTTACACTGCTACTACCCTTCCAAGAAACGCCAAGCGGCAAAGTTCCGACAATTTTAGCTTCGGCCACATCGTTACCAGGGTTACCCAACTGCCAATGGATAGTATAGGTAGTAGTCTCGCCTACCTTGGGGGGCATGGGCCCAGAAGAACCAAACGCCGGGTCATTGTAGTATGCCAACTGAGCAAAAGCAGGTTGAGTGCTAACTTTAGTGATTAGAGTTCCGGCCGAAAAGATTTCTTCAACATCAATGCCTGGAGGGATATTAGGAGTGCTCAATCTGGCCGAAACTTTCACTAACGTGTTTTTTGTTCCAGTGCCACCATAGCTGAACTGCGGTTTGATCTTTACGGAGAAATCGACAGTCCCAGTTTTCCTAGACGACAAATTGGCAAAATTTGAAACAGTGCTCGAGTTCCAAGTAATAGTATTACTAGATGAGTCAAAATAACCTCCACCAGGATTTACACTATTTAAATCGAACATGTCGCCTTCTAGCTTGGCAGTTAAGGTCAAACCGACAAGATTAAAATTCGAATTATTTGAATATTTAAGAGTGTAGCGCAGTCTGTCATCCGGATTAGTAACGTAATCCTTGCTATCGTTAGCCAGAATATCCACGGCCAACAAAGGACTAGAGATTACTGTCGTATTAGAAGCTTCTTCGTAATTTATATGCTGGTCGCCAAGTTTACGCATTAAATGCACGGCCACCGCCTTACTCTCACCTTCGCTGCCACTTAGAACTCCCTGGATACTTATTCTTGACCCTGGACCCTTTCTCAGGTTGGCCACAGTCCAAGAGTTATTATCGCCTGGGTCGCTAGCCGGGCTAGAGCTTTGAAAGACAAATCCATCCGGATAATCAAACACAAACTTTAAGCCCGAGATATCTCCGGCAGACTCATTCCTATAATCAAGAATGTAATTAACAACTTGGCCTGTAGTAGAATTTGGCGGAGCACTCAGAGTTAGCGACACCGGCACGCTGATAATGGTAGTCCCCAACGTTGCAGTTTTCTCAAATTGAGAATTAAGATCACTAGCCTTGTAAGACATAACCATTTTTGCAGTCTTTACGTCTCCTCGATTGCCAACCAAGAATGTTTTAAACTCCTTCTCACCAGACTGTCCTTTGGCCAACACGTCTAGGTTAAACTTCTCAGTTAAGTCTTCGACGAGGATGCCGTCCTTAAGAATAATTGATTTGCCTGGATAATTGAAAGAGAATTTTAAGTCGACAAGGTCGGTGTTGGTCGAATTCGTATATTTAACCCTATAGATCATTTCATCGCCTAGCCCAATTTGGGTCGGGCCAGATATAGACAACTCGACGCCACTTTCGACAAAAGATGATCCACCAAACCAAAAGACCATTAAACTGATAATGAATAGGGCACAAGCCAAAGCAACCAGCCACTTGAATATCTTGTTATGCATAAAACCTTGCTTAATAACCAACAACTCGGGCTGTTTGGGAGCAACCGGAGGCGTAGGTTTAGTATATATTATCTCGTTCATTGAGTTAATCCTAACACACAAGAAGCCAACTTACGATTTAATCCTTGCTTGGTATACGAATTGCAATGAATTCAATTTGCGGCCAGTAATGCCCTCAAATATTATATCCAACGAAGACTTGCCTATGTGGCTGGAATCGGATTGGCCATTCTTCAAAATTTTTAAATCTTCGCTTCTAAGTAAGAAGCCCCGATTAGTTTGCAAGTGGCAGTTACGACAGATGAGACCACCAAGATCAAAATTAAGAGCCCACTCGTGATCTATGTGACTGTCGGAAGTCACTTGGGTTAAGCATAAGGCACAATGACTGGTCTGCGGTGAATATCCAGAGACATTTAAGAACTTCGCCTGAGCATTGCGCATTACGTTTAAAACCTTATTCTCGCCGGCATCGTTTATAGCCTGCAACGTATGATTTAGAAGATCCCACATTGCAGGATCTTTCTCGTTATCAAAAATTATCTTATCTACTAAGTCGGCAAAAAAACTAGCCACGGCTGTTAATTTTATGGACTTCTTTATCGCTGAATATACGTTGTCCGAGTGAGCGCTGGCAATAATCGGAAGTGCACGACCGGCAACCAGATCAAACTCAACCATATTCAGAACGTCAAGATGCATCGCTTGCAGAGACGACTTCTTTAAAATACTTTTTGCTATGGCTGTGAGCTTGCCAAATTCTTCAGTATAACAAGTCACAAGTTGATCGTACTCGTTGGTATTCTGCTTCTTAATCACAATCGCCTTAGTTCTCATTCCTTGTAGGTTATATTAATCATCTAGCGAAGGCCCAAGCCTACAGCGAGAACTCGCGCAGGCCCGAGGGCTTGGATTCCGGCTCCGGCAGTTGCCGGGATGCCGGACCGATGGCCGTCTCGGAGGGATGGTGCTTTAGCCCATCCTCTAAGTCTCTGTAGCGCGTAGACAGCGAGCCGCCGCAGGAGCGGCTCGACTATCGGTCGAGTCAGAGGCTTGGGTCGGAGCGCTTATTTTTTAATACCAATCGAAATCTTTTTGCCTGGGACTATCTCGGATTCCTTCTCGACATCAAAAGATCCAGAATCGTCTTTAATATTCTTGAATTCTTCGAAAAGTGTCTCTCTAGCAATCGTATCAATCCATTTATTAATGGCGGCCGACAATTCGGGATCATCACTATGCCACTGACCAGTTACTTTTTCATCCATCTTATATTTCATTTCCTTTCTCATATCCTGAATCTGCCTGATCATTTCGCGGGCATAGCCCTCGTCTCTCAGCTCTGACGTTATCTCAAGATCGAGGCTGATAGTATCGCCCTTAGTATACCTTATCTCTTTAACGTTAAGCTCGTCTTTTATTAGATTCTCGATGTCGGCATCAAACTCTTTAATTCGATTTATGGTAACCGATTTCAATGGTTGCCTAACCTTTATTTGGTTCTGCTTCCTTGAGGCTAGTCCCGCAGCCACCGCTTCCCTAGCTTCGGCCATGGCAGTTTCAAGTTCCTCATCTATCACTGACTCGTCTACTCTAGGCCAATCTTCAAGATGAACACTCTTCTCTTCGCCGTTTAAGGCTTGGAATGTATCTTCAGCTATAAAGGGTACAAATGGCGCTGAGAGTTTGGATATCTCGATCAATATATGCTTCAAAAGCTCAAGAACGTCGTCTTTCTTCCTAGACCTTCTCAGCCACCAGTTCGAGAAATCGTCTCCTGAGAATTTTTCTATTGATCTGGCTGCCCCGGTCGGATCATAAGCATCTAGTCTCTCAGTTACATCTTTTATGGTTTTATTTAATCTCGAGATTACCCATCGATTCAGAGCGTCGTCGCTGGCCTTAATCGAACCTCGTGATCCTTCTTTGTACAACTCATAGAATCTTAAACAGTTCTGAAGAGTAGAGAAGAATCCCTGCGAACGCATCTGTAGTTCTTTAGCTGAGAATAGCTTGTATTCCCCTGGTGCGTTTACGGTATAGAAATACCAGCGTGGGGCATCGGCGCCATATTTCTCAATGATATCGAAAGGCAAAACAATATTACCCTTTGATTTAGACATTTTCTTGCCCTTTTCATCTAATACATGGGCATAGCTGATAACATTTTTGAACGGTTCCCCGCGGCCCAACAAGGTAGATATTGCTAAGAGCGTATAGAACCATCCACGAGTTTGATCCGTGCCTTCAGTTATGAACTCGGCCGGAAACTGACCGTCAAAAGTTTTTTCATTTTCAAAAGGATAGTGCCATTGCGCAAAAGGCATGGCTCCAGAATCAAACCAAACATCAATAAGATCTGGTATTTTCTTCATCGACTGTCCGCACTTGTCACATTTCAATTCAACTCGATCGACAAACGGTCGGTGCAAGTCCAGTTCCCCCAGGTCATTCCTAGGGATATTTCGCCAATCGAGCTTAATCAATTCGGCCCACCTAGGCTCCATCTCTTCGCCTCTATCATATATCTCATTCTCGCCTATGCCTTCAGCAGCAGCCCGAATCATCCTCAGAGGATCCCCGTGACTAACAATTAATATCTTTTTATTTTTGTACTTAGCATCTGCCTCTTTCATGAAACTGGCGATTCGTTCTCTTTCGTCATTCCAACTTTCACCATCGTAATGCTTCTTATTGAAATCATTACCCCAATCTCCCGGAAATTCAGATATGCTTTTGCCTTCCGTTTGCATCCCCCATTCTATCTCCCTTAGCCTCTCGTCAATTACAACGTCCACGCCTAATTCCTTAGACACGATTTCGGCCGTTTCTTTAGTCCTCAAAAATGGTGACGAGAAAATATAGTCTACTCCGCCAAGATCCTTTAGCTCTCGGGCCGATTTCTTAACCATGCCCCGGCCTTCTTCGGTTAATGGATATTTATCGTGCTCTAAATGGCAACCGATAATCATCTTCGTCTGCTCTTGTCTCTCGCTAAGACCATGCCTCAAAATATAATATTCATTGCCGCTACCAATCGAGTCTTTCTCCATCTCCTCAATACTTCCAATGACTCGCCTATTATCACACTTAGAATCAGCGCACTCCCATATGGGGAGAGGTGTGGCCCAGTACCTTTCCCTAGAGAATGCCCAGTCCTTACTTTCCTTGATCCATTCGCCGAATCTTCCCTTACCGACGTGCTCTGGTTGCCAATTAATCTGATCATTATTAGCCAGCATCTTCTCGTTGATGCTAGACATGCTTATAAACCAAGAATCTTTAGCGTAATAAAGCAAAGGAGAATTACAACGCCAGCAGAAAGGATAGTCGTGCTCGTAATCCTCGGTTTTTAAAAGCTTGTTTTCCTTCTCAAGTTTCTCGATGATTATTGCCTCGGCCTTCTTGTCTTTGACGTACATCCCGGCCAGATTATCGCCAACGATTTCTTTAAATTTACCCTGCTCGTCGACGGTATGAATCGTCGGCAAGCCGATCTTAAAGCCAAGATTATAATCATCAACTCCGTACATGACTGCAGTATGGACCACGCCCGTGCCGTCAGTCGTTGAAACAAAGTCAGCATCGTAAACCTTGTATGATTTCTCCGATCTTAATTCAGGGATATCAAACAGCGATTCGTATTCTATGCCAATTAAATCACTTCCCTTAACCTCCATGATAATCTCGCCCTCAGGTAGAACTTGGGCTAATAAATCTTTAGCCAATATTAAATCCTCGCCATCTTTTCTGGCTACAACATATTCAATGTTTTTGCCGATCGCCAATGCGACATTGCCTGGCAATGTCCACGGGGTAGTCGTCCACGCCAAAATAAAAACATCTCCCATGGAATGAGCCTTCATAACCGATGTTGCGCCAGAGACCATTCTATACGGCCAATTTTTAACTTTAAATTTTAGATAGACCGATCGCTCTTTGACTAATTGATAACCTTGTGCAACTTCATGGGATGATAACGGCGTGCCGCATCTTGTACAAAATGGTACGACTCGATGAGCTTTGTAGAGCAATTTTTTATCCCAGATCTGCTTTATGATCCACCACAGAGTCTCCATGTACTTAGGAGAATAAGTAATATAGGCGTCATCCATGTCTATCCAATGGCCCATTCTGTGGACCATGTTCTCCCAGTCTTTTTTATATTGCCAAACACTCTCACGACATTTTTTATTAAATTCGGCTATGCCGTAATTCTCAATATCTTTTTTAGACTTAAAGCCTAGCTGTTTTTCAACTTCTATCTCAACTGGCAATCCATGGGTATCCCAGCCAGCTCGACGTAAAACATAAAAACCACGCATAGTCTTATAGCGTCCATAGAGATCTTTGAAAGCTCGCCCTAGAAAGTGATGAATACCCGGCCTACCATTGGCCGTGGGCGGACCATCAAAAAATACGAAGCTTTTACCGCCTTTGGTTTTTTCTAAACTTTTTTCAAAGGTTTTATCCTTCTTCCAAAAATCTAGTACCCTATTCTCTGTCTTATTGAAATCGTACATGATGTTATTAAATATAGCCTGAATGGCGCTATATTTCAATTAAAACACACGGGGCCGGAATGGCCCCGTGTGTTTTAATGTTTTTACATTTTTTTCGGAGCCGTGATACCCATCAGATCAAAACAAATATTCATAATAATAAGCAGCCCGCCTATTAAGGCGACTCGGGGCCTATTGATCTTGTCGTTTTCGATAATCCTATGAGTTTCATAGAATCCATGAAAGCTATTGGCTAGATCCAAAGAATACTCAGCCAGATGATGGACTTTATAGCTCCTAGAAATGTCTTCGAGCAACTCGGGCAACTTAGCCATCTTCCTGACCAAATTCATCTCTACCTCATCGTATGATTGTCCAATCTCATAATCGCCATCACTCGGCTTAGTTCCTATCTTCTCAAGCAGGCTATTTAATCTGGCAAAAGCATACTGAATATAAAATACTGGGTTCTTGCTTGATTGATCCTTAGCCAAATCGACATCGAACTCCATATGAGTGTTTAAATCCTTTGCCAAAAAGAAAAATCTCAGAGCATCCCGGCCGACTTTGGGCAAAAAATCATCCAACAGAATAAACTTACCCTCTCGCTTAGACATTCTCTGATATTCATCTTTCTCTTTAACTAAGACCAGTTGATGCAGTAGGATTTCCAACTTACCGTCTTCGTAGCCAAGAGCCTTGGCTCCAGCCAGAAGTCGCGGCACATCGCCATGGTGGTCAGTCCCCCAAATATTTATAGCCTTATCAAATTCTCTTTCCTCAATTTTGTTCTTGGTGTAAGCGATATCATTCATTAGATAAGAAGTTTGACCATCGCTCTTAACTACAACCGCATCTTGTTGATCTGGAAAATAATCACTGACCTTAAACCATTTAGCGCCTTCTTTCTCATATACCAAGCCACTCGCTTCTAGGCCACCCAAAACACTAACGACTAATCCTTTTTCGTGAAGCTGGCTCTCCCTAAACCATACATCGAAGTTAATGCCCACATTGGCCATCGAGGCTTGGGCCGATTTAATCATGTGTTCAACCGCAAACTCTCGACAATGATCAATCTGCGCCGCTTCTCCGTCTGGCAACTTTTCATCGATAAGCTTTTTAGCGATGTCCACTATATAGTCCCCCTTGTACAGCCCGTCTTCAAATTCTATAGCCTCACCTTTTAACTCCTGCAGTCTTCGTAGAACCGATTTCCCAAGCTTCCCAACCTGAACACCAGCATCATTTATGTAGTATTCCTTAGCTACATCGAAGCCGACCTTTTTAAATATATTACCCAGGCAATCACCAAACGATCCAGCGCGGACATTATGAACCGTCATCGGTCCGGTTGGATTCGCGGACACGAATTCTAGATTTATTTTCTTATTGGAGCCAAGCACAGAACTGCCGTAATCATTCCCCTCCTTAATTATATTGCCCAGCTCATTTAATAGATGCCCATCTTTTAGGTAAAAATTTATAAATCCGTTGACCACCCTTATCTCTCTGCAAATATCTTGGATGTCTTTGTCTAGTTCTAGCTTGCTTTTTATGTCTTCGGCCACTTCGTTAACTTTCTGGCCATTTATTTTAGCCAGCTTAAAAGCGACGTTAACGGAATAATCGCCCAAATCTAAGCTAGGCGGATTCAAAATATCGAAGCCAGCCTCCGCAGAGTGTTTCGAGATAGCATTATAGATTATCTGCCTAGTCGTTTTGGCCATTATCGATAATATACAATAAAAAAACAAAAACGGCGATATCGCCGCTTAAGAGTTGTTGATCAATGGGACGAATGGGAATGAGCTCACGATCTCATCAACTAGACCATTATCTCCGAATGTCAAAGCTTCTTCGCCTATCAGAAGTCTATCTTTCTTTCGAGTGTGGGCCTTAATATCTTTCAAGGACATGCCTATCCTTTGAGCAATAACCGTCAATATCCTGTCATTCAATCTATCAAAGTTACGGATCGCCTCTTTCTGCTCATTAATCTCTTTCATATCCGGACCATCGTTACTCCTACCCTGATGGACTACAAATTGCGTATTGGGCATAGCGTATCTCCTTGATCCAGCCTGCAATATACAAACAGCCATAGAAGACACATCCCCAAGACCAACCGTGTTTACGGATATTCCCGAATTGACTAACGCCCTTATGGTGTCATATATACCAAACCCATCGTCAAAATATCCGCCTGGACTATATAAGACGACCCAGATAGGCTTCCGATTGCCATTCCTTTTGGCAAATGCCACCGAATTAATAAAGAAATTAAGCATCATCTCTGGATTGACTTCTCCATACAGCAACATTACTCCCTGCTCATACAGATATTCATATCTCTCAGTAACGGGACTGATCTG
>DOSG01000005.1 GCA_003514055.1 Candidatus Yanofskybacteria bacterium
TTATATTTTTAGAAATTATGGGTAAGGGCTTTGGCTAGCTTAGTCATCTCTCTCGGGGCTCTGACTGTGCCTTTCTTGCTTCTGGTAACTTGGCCAGATTCCTTAGCATTGAAATGGTTCTGCCCTGGCGGCCTTTTCATTATTTTTCTGATCTTGCCGTTGGTAATTTTTATTCTCTTGGTTAAAGCTTTCTTGGTTTTCATATTTTTATTACTTCTTTATTATGGTTGTCCATCCAAAAGGGGATCTCTTTATTTGCTCTTGGACGATGTGGGGTTCCGTTATTGTTGTCAGAAATTTCACGAACTTGGTTCTGCCAATCTCGGCTAAAGCCTTCTCTCTGCCTCGTAGGGTCAGCTCAATTCTGACGGGATTGCCTTCTTTTATAAATCCTTCGATCTGCTTGGCCTTAAAGTCCATATCGTGTTGGCCAGTTTTAAATCCTATTCGAACCGTCTTCATCTCCTGATCTTTCTGCTTCTTGGCTGACTTTTTCTCTTGTTTCTCTTTCTGGTAAATGTACTTGCCGTAGTCCATGATCTTGGCCATGGGCGGCTGACTGTTCGGATTAACCTCAACTAAGTCGAGTTCTTTGTCTTTGGCCAATTTCAGCGCATCCAAAGTATCCATTGTCCCAAGTTGATTTCCTTCGTCATCAATAACCGCAACCTGAGGAACTCTTATCTGATTATTTACTCGTAGAGGTTTAAGCAATTCTTTATATTAACAAACGCTAACGATTCTAACATATATATTTAGATTTGAAAAGCCCTCCCACTTTGGCATCCGGCAACTGCCGGAGTCGGAGGGGAGGGCTTTTGAGATTTAGCTAGAAGTTCCTTCTTAGCGGAGAGTCTTTAATATATTCAAAGGCCTCTTCGGCTGTGTCGACAATCCTATAAAGAGTCAGGTCTTCCTCGTCGATTGCTTCGAATTCTTTAAGCATCGAATTCCGCATCCAATCGGTTAGTGGTCCCCAATATTTTTTGCCGACGAATATAATAGGAATCTTGGGAACTTTCTTAGTCTGAATCAGGGTTAATAATTCAAAAGCTTCGTCTAGGGTTCCAAACCCCCCGGGGAAGTATACGTATGCTTGAGCGTAGTAGGAGAGCATCACTTTTCTGGTGAAGAAATAATGGAAGGCGACAGACTGGTCTACGAATCGATTGATTCTTTGCTCGTTTGGTAGCTTTATGTTGAGCCCTATGGAGTTGCCAATCGCTTCATCTTTATTCCCGGTCTCTTCATTGGCTTCCCAGGCTCCTCGATTGCCAGCTTCCATAATACCTGGACCGCCCCCGGTTATGATATCAAAGCCTTCCTTCGCTAGTAAGTATCCAAGCTTTTGGGCTTGCTTATACCATTCATTGTCTTCTTTAAATTGAGCTGATCCAAAGAAGGTCACCGATTTTTTAAGATCGGCTAGGAACTCCCAACCTTCGACAAACTCGCCCATAATCTTAAAAATTCTCCAATGAAAGGAATGTCTAAAATCTTTATCTGGTAATTCTTCTGCTTCGATCGGTAACTTAGACACTGGTAGATTGTATTTTTCTTTTTCCATTATTTTATTGATGTTATTTTGATTGTTCCCGCTACATCTATATTGGGAGCATCTTTTTTTATTAATATGCCAACTATTTTTACCTTGCTGCCGGTTGAGAATTTACCACTGATTACATCATCTTGTTCTAGGCCTGACAGGGCATAATATTTACTGTCTTTGGCTTTGAGGCCAATTTGACAGCTGCCCGGCTGGATGCCGGATGTAGATCTGTATGGAACGCAATCGAGGACGCCCTCAATTGATATCTCTGATCCTGTGACCATCGGTGTTGGGTTTGTTTTCGTGGGATCAAGAGGGGTATCGGTGGGCGTACCGGTTGGCGTCGGAGCAACAACTGTGGACGTCATATAGAATCCAAAATATCCAATGGCTAAAATGACAATCAGGGATGTGGCCGCACAATAAACCTTACGCATAAGTGAATGTTATCATTTATATAGTCAAAAACAAATCTAGTTTTCCATAGTTTGGGCAAGCCACCAATACGCTAAATGCATATTCTAATCTTAGCCAATAAAAAACCACCTGAAGGGTGGCGCCTATTTGGATTTTCGGTAGCCGTTGACCCATGCTTTTCTTTGGGCGATGGCTTGGTTTTCCAGCTTGGCGATAGTCAGCTCTCGATCGAACCATGTCTTGGCCTGAAAAATGATAGCGTGCGCGAGGCATTCATTGGGAGGAGTGTCTGCTCCAGCGGTGGATGATTCTGGTGTAGCTGGCGAAGTACTCGGACTGATTGGCATATATTCAAATATGTAGTCAAAGTCTGTCTTAGCAATCAATAGCAAGGAACTCGATTCGCGAACGGCACATGGCTTATTCTGGTCTAGCGGTTCTCCTACCCACTCGACTGGATTTATCGATAATTTACCGACATTTATGGCATCCTCGGTCTTGGTTAATGAGACTAGACGAACTGCGCCGTAACAAAGTATGATTACGACCACCAATAAGAGGATGGAGCAAAGTAAGCATAAGTTGCGCGAACTAGTACGAGGTTCTGCGGCCATACTTCCGTCTCCTTAATGAGCTTTCTCCATACTAACCCTTCATTCTTAATTGTCAATAAATCTGGTATAACAGAATTATGGATCGCATGAATTTAAAGATTCTATACGAGGATAATCACCTTATCGCCATATTTAAGCCGTCTGGTATTTTAGTACAAGGCGATAGTAGCGGTGACGAGAATCTAATGGACTTAACCAAGAGGATGCTAATAGAAAGGGACAATAAGCCAGGAAACGTATTCTTGGGGTTAATACATAGAATTGATAGACCAGTGTCTGGCATCGTGCTGTTTGCTAAAACTAGCAAGGGAGCGGCTAGAATTTCAGAGCAAATACGCAATAGGGAGTTTAAAAAAATATATTGCGCGCTGGTTGTCGGCAACATGTCGCCATTGTCTGGAGTTCTGAAGCATAGACTCTTAAAAGATGAGGCCAGGAGAATGGCGATTATTTCTGAGATGGGGGACGAGGCGATACTTGATTACGAGACGATCGAGTCTGTGGGCAATCATTCCGTATTGAAGATCAATTTAATTACAGGAAGGTTCCATCAAATAAGGGCTCAACTATCTGCGGTGGGCCATCCGATATTGGGTGATGTGAAATATGGGGCCTCTGAGGTGTTGCCCGACCGTTCAATAGCTCTTTGTGCTACTGAGATGGAATTTATATCGGCTACAGGAAGTAAGCTAGTCAGTATTAAGATTGATCCGCCGCTGGAGTTTCGGCAATTGGCTGGAGTATAAAAAAGCCCGGTCTGCCAGAAGCTTGGCGGCAGACCGGGATAAGATGGGCCGTAGCCCTAGCGGGGATCGGCGATCACTTCTGCTTGATTGCGATGTCCTGTCCACAGCGAGTGCAGTGTTGCACCGTGCGTCCCGACCTGGTCTTGCGAGTCTTGCCCTGAAGGGCATGACCGCCGAAGAGATCGCAGGTGGGCCGTTTCGCCGAGGGCTTAGACTCGATGGTGGGCATCGCCTTCTGATCTAGCATCCTGTACTCCTTTGGGTTGGTGGGGGCTTGCTAATTACAGATTCAAGTATTATGGTGTTTTTATGGCTAATTGTCAAATTAGCCAATTATGGTATAATGTAGGTACGGGGATGCTAGGTTTCGACAAGATTTTTTAACAATTAGATGCTAGGGGTGGATGACCGTTAATCACCTTAAATATCCGGTCAAACATATAGGTGCCAATTATACACCTAATTACGCTTTCGCTTAAAATTTAAGCTTAAGCCATTCTGTCTTCGATACTCGCTAGGAGATCACAGAGTGTCATAAACAGCGAGCTTGCCAGCTTTTGATTCTTCTCCAACTGCTGGGACATAATGAGAGGATAGTCGGAGATAATTTTTTCAGCTTTGTACTCTTCGGTGAAACAATAAACTGAATATCTTAGTAGACATCTATTTGTACGAATTTTGGACGCGATTTCAATATCGCCATCTCCACTATCTGATAAAATCGGCCTTCCAGGCCGATTTTATCGTTATTGACAAAGCACCATCATCTGTGCTATACTTAAACCACTGCAAATAGGTCTACCAGGGATCAGCAGCAGAGGGTAACGTATAATCCCTCACAGTCTACTGGCTAAAGAGCTCGCTTCGGCGGGCTCAATTCTTTTTATAATCAACGCATAGCTTTCAAAAATCCAGCCTTCCAAGAGATCCCAAGAATTTTTAACCATCTCCACCATAAAACAAAACCACTGAGCTTAAGCTCAGTGGTTTTGTTTTATTCTTCGAATGTGCCGCGATCTTTTGATCGCTGTAAATCTTTTTTCTTTATTGTCTCGCGTTTATCGTATTTCTTTTTACCTTTGGCAACTCCAACTAGTAACTTTAGCTTTTTATTGTGCTCATATATTTTAAGGGGAACTAGAGTGAGGCCCTGAGATTGGGCTAGGCCAGTTAGAACGTTGATCTGCTTTTTAGATAGCAATAACTTCCTTGATGCTTGAGGGTCGTAATTGCCTGGCATATTAGCCGGTTGATAGGGCGGGATATTGGCACCGATAAGCATGGGCTCACCATTTATAATTTTCACATAAGATCCCTTGATGGCAATATGGCCAGTCTTAATAGATTTTACCTCGTAGCCTTTTAATACAATGCCAGCCTCGATTGTCTCGAGAATTTCATAATCAAAATGGGCCTTGTCGTTTGTAGCGTAATCTCGCATGACTCAATATTATCGCGTAAAGATGGTTTAATAAAGCCCTCCCAGATTTATCTTGAAGATTTTTCACCGCAGTCTATATATTAAGTGAGCCCTAGGCATTCTGTGGAACTCTCGGAAGCGCTTTAGCTAAGATATATTTGATATAGCCCTTTTTGGGCGATAAGGAATGGTTCCGCCTTCTTAGGCGGATAAAGCGCTGAGAGTGTAGATAAAAACCCATCGCAGGAATGGGTTTATTATCGGTCCGAAAGAATGCTTAGGGCGAGCAGGCTATTTGCGTTCCTCTATCTTCGTTTTCAGCTTTATCGTCTGATCTTTCCTGAGTATGGTCATTTCGATCTCGTCGTCGACTTGGAACTTCTGAAGCACATCGCTTAAATCGGATTCGCCACCGAGCTTCTCTCCATCTAGCTCGGTGATTATGTCGTTCTCTTTGACGCCAGCTTTATCGGCTGGAGAATCTGGAACTATAGCTATCGAGCTAGGATTATGATCTCTGACGATCAATGCCCCGTAGTCTATGGGCAGAGAATAGGTTTTTTGTAGCTTCTTATTAAGCATTACGTATAGCAGTCCGAGATACGGCTTTACTATGCGGCCATATTTTATAATATCTTCTAGGTCTTTCTTGGCCCAGTTGATTGGTATGGAGAATCCAATATTTTGTGCTCCGAAAATTATAGCCGTGTTTATTCCTATGGCGTCGCCATTCAAATCTATTAGTGGTCCGCCAGAGTTGCCTTGATTGATAGCGACGTCGGTTTGGAGCACTCCTCGAAGATGTTCCATCTCGCCGCCAGATCCAAGTGAGGCCGAGATGCTTCTTGATAATCCGGATATGATTCCCTTCGAAACGGTGTTGCTGAACATGCCCAAGGCATTACCGATGGCAATGACTGTTTGGCCCAGTTCAATTTTATTAGAGTTACCTAATTTAACCGTCTCTAGCCCGGTGGCATTAATTTTTAGGACGGCGATGTCGTAGATGGGATCTCTAGACACGACTTTGGCCGGATATTCTTCTCCTTCGCTAGTAATGACCGTATACTCGGCTTCTTGGTCGATCACAACGTGCTTGTTGGTCAGTATCAGGCCATCGGGGTGAACTATAAATCCAGATCCGCCGCCGATTTTAACCTTCTCCTTGTCATCATTATTCGACTCGCCAAACATAAATGGATTCGGGAATGGCATGGCGTATGCGTTTTTCATCTTCGGCAAAAACTTTGAGATTGCGATACTTACGACGCATGGTCCAACTTTCTTTACGGCGTCGATAGTTAACTTGTCATGATCATGATTCGATGTGCTCATTATCTTTTTTATTCTTAGTTGTTTACCTAACCATTATGAAGGGTAAGTAATTTTTTTTCAATCTGATTGACTATCTTGCTCTGAATGATATTCTTCCCACTAGCTACTTTAAAGGAGTGTTGCCAGTATGCCAGAAGCATCTCCGGTCGCAGTAGAAATAAAGAAGCTCCTCCAGATCAGTCCCGTTACTGAGAGA
>DOSG01000006.1 GCA_003514055.1 Candidatus Yanofskybacteria bacterium
CATGCACTGAATATAAAAAAGGCCATTCGGCCTTTTTTATATTTAGCGTATGCGTATTAATACTCCTATCTATAACAAGTTCCGTCTCCAAGCATGTCCACAAACCAATCGTAGCACCAATAGCTCGATCCCCATCCACCACCACCGCCAATAACATTCTGCACGGAATTGACTTCTTCTGGTCCAGCTAGCTTGGCATCTGATCTGCTCAACTCAATGTCGCTGAGATTCATCCCCATGTAGATAAGCCCACCCACAAAATAAACTATGGCCAAGACTAGGACTACCCACACTGCCTTTTTCATGTTTTTGCTCATTTTTTTTTAATATTTTATATATCTTTGTCGTCATAACTAAGCATTAGATCGACCGCAATAATGCTTAGCTGAATTTCATCATCGGCTATTAATTCTCAAAATTATAAGAAAAGCTACGCAAAATCCCACGATAGAGAAGAATATACTAGCTACAATCCAGAGTCTCACTCGCCTCTTACTAACAAGCATAAATCGCTTATAGAAATTACTCAGAAAATTATTCATACTCTGCTCTATCTGTCTTTGGTCAGGGACTAAATTCGCGTCCACCTCTCTTTCGCCTAGAAATTTGAGCATACGGTATTTGTCGATATAGCCAGTCAGCATACCGTTATCGTCGACAACCGGCATCGGATTCACCCCGTAGTTCTGGGCAAATAAATCCGTAGCCACAAACATAGAGTCAGTTTCTTTTACAGATATAAAATTTCTTCCCACGACATCGCCTACTTTGGCTTGCATAATTTTTGCAAAATCACCCTTTATCAGCGAAGCGTCTTTCTTATGAAGCTTTAGGTTCTTAAAAAGCTTCATAAATGTTGGCAAGTGGACTGACGTACCTTTAATAATTAGATCCGGCTGAGTCAGTAAACCGACTAAATAACCGCCCTGCGAAACCGGCAGAGCCGTAAAATCTTTTTCCACTAGCAGATTAACCGCCTCCACCAAAGAAGTGTTTGGATCAACCGAGACGGCATCCCTGGTCATTACCTCCGAGACAATCTTCATATGAGCCAATAATAACACATATTTCTAGAGTATAGATCGTTCTCTACGCGACCACGGTGGACATCACCACGTCTCCCGCTTCAAGCTTCATGACTCTTACGCCCTGAGTGGCCCGCCCTAAGATAGATACGCTATCAATAGAAGTCCTGATGCTCTGCCCCTTTTTAGACATAGCAATTAGTTCCTTATTCTCTTCGTTAGTCACATGGGCAGAGACAAGATCCCCGGTCTTAGGAGTGATTTTGGCCGTCATAATTCCCCTGCCGCCTCTGTTCTGAACTTTATAAAATCTTAAGTCAGTCCTCTTGCCATAGCCGTTCTCCATGACGGCTAACAATTTCAACCCCTTCTCAACGCCTGCAGGTATAACGTCGGTACCAACCACTTTCTCGCCCTTTTCAACTCTAATACCAATCACGCCAGAAGCTCCGCGACCCATCGGTCGGACATCCTTCTCTTTAAATCTTATGGCGTTCCCGCTGTTAGTAACCAATATTATCTGATCATTGCCAGATGTCGTTAGAACCCAATTTAATTGATCTTCGTTCTTCAGCTTGATGGCAATCATGCCGCTCTTTCTGACGGCTGAGAAAGCATCAATGTCTACTTTTTTTATAACACCCTTGGCCGTAGTCATAAACAAGAAGCCCTTAGTATCCTTCGGCACTGGTACAACAGCCGAGATTACGTCACTTGGAGAAACTTGCAAAAAATTAGCGATAGCCCTGCCCTTGGACTGCCTCGATGCCTCTGGAACTTCGTAGCCCTTAGTCTGAAAAACCTTGCCAGAATTAGTAAAGAATAAAACGCTGTCATGAGTGTTAGCCATAAAAAACTGCGAGACGGCGTCCTCATCTTTAGTGGCCATGCCAATCGTACCCTTGCCTCCCCTCTTTTGGGTTCTTAGGCTGTCGGGCACCATTCTCTTTATATATCCGCTATGAGTTATTATAAACAAAGAATCCTCTTCAGGTACAAGCTCATCTTCTCCGATCTCTCTAAGAGGTGATTTGACCACCTTAGTCCTTCTCTCATCGCCAAATTTCTCCCTAACTTCCTTCAACTCGTCTTTTATAACGGCCATTATTTTCTTTGGGCTAGCTAGCAAGTCTTCGAGGTAAGCTATAAGAAGCTTCTTTTCTTTTAGCTCATCCTCCACCTTCTTTCTCTCGAGGCCAGCTAGAGCTTGCAGTTTCATTTCCAATATAGCCGCGGTCTGCTTATCCGAAAACTTAAACTTTTTAATTAAATTCGTGGCGGCTTCTTCTTTAGACGCCGAAGCTCTGATGATTTTAATAATTTCATCTATGTGGTCTAGGGCTTTTTTCAGTCCCTCCAAGATATGTGCTCGATCCTTCGCTTTTCTAAGTTCAAACCTGGTTCTTCTCACCACCACTTCTTTTCTATGCTCAATGAATTTTTCAAGCATAGTCTTAAGGCTAAGAGTTTGAGGCTGGATACCGTCGACGAGAGCGAGCATATTAAAGTGGAAAGCCTTCTGTAGCTCAGTATATTTAAATAGCTGATTCATGACCTTGCGCGGGAAAGAATCTTGTTTTAAATCTATGGCTATTCTTAAACCATCTTTGTCGGACTCATCTCTTAGGTCTCTTATGCCTTCAATTTTTTTATCTTTAACCAGATCAGCTATCTTCTTTATTAGCTCAGACTTGTTGACCTGATAAGGTATCTCGGAAACAATTATCTGGAATCCCTTTTTGTTCTCGACAATATCCGCCTTGCCTCGTATCATAATTGGCCCACGACCAGTGGCATAGGCATTAATAATGTCGTTCTCGTTATATATGATTCCTCCCGTTGGAAAGTCTGGACCCTTGACTAGCTGAACCAAGTCCTTAACGTCGGCATCATTGTTGTCCATAACGTAAACTAGGGCGTCCACTATCTCAGTTAAGTTGTGCGGCGGAATATTTGTGGCCATACCCACGGCGATACCCATTGAACCATTGATTAAAAGATTCGGGATGCGTGTCGGTAAAACATCTGGCTCCTTAGTTGATCCGTCGAAGTTGTCGCTAAAATTAACTGTTTCCTTGTCTATGTCCGAAAGTAGTTGCTCGGTAATGGGCGTAAGCTTAGCTTCCGTGTAACGCATGGCGGCTGGTGAATCGCCATCAATCGATCCCCAATTACCTTGCCCATGGACCAGTGGATATCTAAGAGAGAAATCCTGGGCCATCCTAGCCACCGAGTCATAGATGGCGGAGTCACCATGAGGATGGAAATTTGCCATGACCTGCCCTACGATCTTAGCCGACTTAACTACTTTAGAGGTAGCTCTTAGGCCCATCTCGTGCATACCATATAAGATTCTGCGATGAACTGGCTTTAAGCCGTCTCTGACGTCTGGCAGAGCGCGAGAAACAATAACGCTCATT
>DOSG01000007.1 GCA_003514055.1 Candidatus Yanofskybacteria bacterium
CTCGCTTAAGCGAGTGGGCTCTGTCCTTTATTGCCAGCGCTTATTCGCAAAGCGAATGGGCTCTGACTACTAAGGATGAGCTGAAATATCTGCGCAATTTCCTCTGAAGTGATTAGGGCCTCGCTTTGATTATGATTGTATTGCCCTCGACCTGTCTTTTTGGATTCTTAGTCTTGGCCACTTTCTAGCCGATGGCTTGGCTGCGGATGATTCGAAACGAAACGAGCCTCGCTTGATTATATGCATTCAGCGAAGGCCCAAGCTTACAGCGAGAACTCGCGCAGGCATTTCGGCTGGATCATATTTGGTATAGCCCCGAAGGGGCGATAAAGAAAGGTTCCTCGAAATGCCGAGCGTGTAGACAGCGAGCCGCCGCAGGAGCGGCTCGACTATCGGTCGAGTCGTAGGCTTGGGCCGGAGCACGATTTTAAGTACGAAAAAAGCGGTACTTGCGTACCGCTTACAGGTTCTGTTCCAAGGTCATACCTGCCTTGACCTGAGCGTGTGATAACCGGTGGTCGCTTCCCCCGGGCCCATATCTTTTTACAACATGGCCACCTCTCATCAAAAATATTGACCGATCGACTTTCTGATTATCGACGTCTCGCTGACGTCGAACGTTTCGCCGACTTCGGCGCAACTTTCTTGGCTGGCGACTTTCGCGTCGCCTGCACCTTGCGGGCCGAACCAACGGCCACGCCCTGCTGACGCAGGCTCGATGCACTCACGCGAGCCCCTTGTGCCCGTGCCGCGCCGATGTAGTTGCGTGCGACCATCTCGTTCACGACATTGACGTTGGCGACGAAGTTAGTCAGGTTCTTCTCGCTGCGTTCGACGCCGCGAAGGAATTCGAACTGCAGGGTCTTGGCCCGTTCAGGATTCGCCTTGAGCATCCGGAGCTCGTTCAACGCCTTGTGCGCATCGCGCGCGTAAGCCTCTGCCACGAACCGAGAGACCTCGGCCTCCGACGCCCCGATGGCACCGAAGTTCAGGTCCACCCCACGAAGCTCACCCACGATCTGATTCTCGGCCACGCTGGCCTGATCGCCAGTCGAGCTGAGGCTCCGGACGATCCGGAACTGCTCCACAGCCGCCGATGTGGCGACCGCTTGCTTCCAGGCCATGTCGATCGTGGCCTGCTGGGCCGCGATCTTGGCGTTCCTGCGATCGATTCCAATCAACAGAACGAGCACGCAGATGGCAACGCCGATGACGACCAACATCTTGCTCACATTGCTCTTCATTTCAATGACCTTTCAGAAAACCGAGTTTACGTACTTTCAGCGTATATACATTATAGCATATCTGGGGCCGTATGTCAATTACCCCTGACATGCCCCACGGAGACCTAAATGGCGGTCTTTTAGGCAGTAAAGACCGCCATTTACTTAAGCGCTAGATACACAACGAAGCTCTATTAGTAATTTCCCGAAGGGCACCTTTGAAGCCAAAAAGGTGCCCTTCTAATATCAAGCGGAGGCCCGAGGGCTGGATCCTACCGAATACAACTCAGTATTTTAGAATTGGGCATACGATTTTCGAGAGGCCCGCGCAGGGCCGACTGGGCCCGAGCGAGAGGGTGATTCTCTAGCAAGAGAACACAGCCCGTACTCGAGAAAGTCGTATGCCCAATTCGACACATACAAAAAACACCGCTTTAGGCGGTGATTTTTGTTATTTGAATTTTAGTTAGTGGTTGTCTGTGGCCCTTCTTCTTGGTCTGTCTAGTCTTGTTCTTAAACTTGAACACCATCTTCTTTTTATCTTTGAAATCAGCCAATACCTTGGCCTCTACCTTGGCCCCTTTTACAGTTGGCTTACCAACTTTAACAACTTCGCCGTCATTGGTTAGTAAAACCTCTTCTATATTTAAAATCCCATCAGTAGTGATGACCTTCTCTATATCTAAAGTATCTCCTTCTGAGACCTTGTACTGCTTACCACCTGTTTTTATAATCGCAAACTTGTTAGTCATTTTATAGATTAGCTACCCGCCCCATCTAGTTGCGAGAAGATAAGATAAGTTTTTATAGCCTATATATGATACATGAGCGCCAGCGAAAAGTCAATGAAACCTTGCCAGCCCTCGTACCCGAAATTAATTTTGAGAATCGTATACGATTTTTGATATATCTTCAATCATCTCGGGCAAACTCTCGGGATTACGACCCTTCGTCATTATACATAGGAGATAGGGTCGATCAGGCCTATAGATTATGCCGCAATCATGGAATTGCGACTCATTTAATACATTCTCCGATCTATATCCAAATTTCCTAGCCGAAGCAATCCCCTCCGGTAAACCCTTAACAATTCCATAATCATATTTAACTTCGGATAATATGCTCAGCGCCCTCTCTGATGTATCTTGATTTAGCAACGAAGCATTGTATAAAATTCTAAAAATAGAAGCGTAATCCTTAACAGAGACGAAATCGTTGTTGCTCATGTTCTTATATTCTTTCTCTAATCCCAGGCCCGCATATATCTTAGCCAATACTTCTGGATACTCCTTCTCTAAATTATATTTTAGCAAATCCTTAGATCTATTATCCGAATTAACCACCATCTTTTTTATAAGTTCTTCTATTTTGTAAGTAACTCCGCGTTTTATTGTCTCTTCAGTCGAATCGATATTATCGTCATATTCGTATTCACCATTATAGGTTAATTTTTCATCTAATATCTCACGCTTGCTCTCAGAAATTTTTAGATAAGCCATCATTATAGGCACCTTCAATAGGCTTGCGGGTGAATAATCAGCATCTTCTTCAATCCCAAACCATGGCCCATTCTGTAAATCTCTAAAATATAAAGATACCCTGAGAGATGGATCATTCTTCTTGGCGGCATTAACATGAGCTATCAAGTCGCTTTTTAGCATGCTAAATATGTCTGACCCCAATTCCTTGCCACTCTCGCATTCAATTAACGGACTAATAAATTTAAAGTTGCCGCTCCTAACCTCTTTTAATTCGGTCACCTTTGCCGTCACTAGTGGGTATCCGAAATAACCGACAGCTATACCCAATATAATATATGAGACTTTATACAAAATCGTTTTGAGCATATTAGCTACTTGACTAGGATATAAAATATTTTAACACAAGATATAAAACATGCCATTGCTAGCAAGGCATCCCTAAAAAACGAAAAGGCCACACAGCCGTGGGAACTGGCTGTGTGGCCTCGATGAGGTGGGATGAGGTCGCCGGTGCTTGCCGGAGTAATTAGGCTGGCGGCGCGAGGAACGTGTCGCAGGAGAAGTACTCGGTTACTTCTCCATTGCCGAAGTCGATGCGGACGACTTCGTAGCGGCAGGTGTGTCCACGCATCTGGAAGTCGACCACCTTGCCACGGCGACCGTCTGAGGCCAGAACGATGTCGCCAGACTTCAGACCCGTCGGAAGACTTGATGTCGTCGGGTACGACCCCCAGCTTTTGGGCAAAGAAGTTGCGTACTCGGTTCCCCAGCCGATCGGCAGAGGCGCCAGCAAGCTGGTCAGGTAAGCACTCCACTCGTCGCATCCGAAATTGATGAACGTGTACTCCTGGCCCTCTATGCCATAGGAGAAATCGGCGATAGTGCCGCGACGGCCGTCTGCCGTGCGAACGACGTCGCCGGCTTTCAGGTCGGTCGTGGTCGACTTCAGGTATCCCATCTTTAACCTCTTTCTGGTTGTAAAGTTGCCTGCGCTGTCGATAGCGCTAGACAGTAACTTATCCACATTATATAACATAATCGTAGATACGTCAATAACGTTCGGCCTGAAAAACGAAAAGGCCCGCAGATGCGGGCATATAGAACTTTGGTACGATTAGCCGAAGAGGAGAATAAGGAAACAGAGTAGGCCGATTCCTGGCGCTCCTCTATCAATCAGCATAGACATAGTTCCTGCTGGCTGATGCGTAAGCATGGCAATAGCCACGATTAATGCATAGAGAACGAATATGATAGCCATAAGGTGCCATTTGTTAAAATTCTTTTTCATTATGAGCTCTCCTTTCGACTAACTAAAACGTACCGGCTTCGTGAACTAGATGACCTTGATCATCGTAGACATGCATCTTAGTCATCTCCCCGCCCTTTTTGTCTGCGTGCTCTTTTGCTAGAGCTAAGGTCTCGAAGTCACCTTCTTGCCAATCCGTACCGTCAAAAGTATCAACTCCGATAACCCGGAATTTGCCCGTAAGCGCACACCGAGAAAAGAGCTCATCGATGCCCCTATTCCCACCCTTACTCACCGGCCTTGGATCGTATGGCACGATTAACCTCCTGACCTATAGCACGAAATAACCATAACATACTTTTTCGATATATGTCAATGAGAGAGTTTCGCCTCTACCACAGCTGGCCTAAGATCCACAGATAATTAAAACCACCCAAAGAAAGGGTGGTTTTAATTATCTGCAGCCCCGACGGGATTTGAACCCGTGTTACATGGATGAGAACCATGTGTCCTGACCGGGCTAGACGACAGGGCCATATTCTGTGGAATTATAGCAGAAAAAGACTAATTGACAAATATGGTCATTTTATTACATACTCTGGACAGCCTCTTTAACAAGTGAGGGAATACCATGAAGATAAGGAAATTGGCCATATTAGCTATATTAATGGTCTCCATATCTATATGGGGTTGCGATATGATTCAGAAATCGGTTTCGCCGTCTCCAACTCCAACTAGTAACGAGATCGTAAGCACCGGATTTACCATCCAAGGAAAAGCGGAAATAACTGGTAGAAATCAAAACGTACAATTCAAATTACTAGTTATCCTTAGCGACGGTACTACCCAAGACCAAACTACTGCGGCCACATGGGAATCATCAAATACCGTAGTCGCAACCGTTGATACCAAGAGCGGCCTAGTCACTAGCAAAGGCTACGGTGAGGCTCAGATCACGGCCACCTATCAGAATACTAGGACTCAATTCGCACTCAAGGTTGTGCCGCTCACCATACTATTTGAAGCAATTTCTGATGACATGGCCATATTTAAAAAAGACGGAGTCAAGTTCTATGAAAAACATGGTTACGGCGGCGGCGGAAGAGGATTTAATGTCGCTGCGATTTCTCGCACAACAGGTGAGTTAATTTATCCAGTGAAAAACTTCGATACCTACGCATCCAGAGAAGATGGAAAAGAGATGAAAGCGATGATAGATTTTATTAATAGTTTGCCTAATGGAACATTACTCTTGATTGCCGTGGCCGACGAAGCCGGACTTAATACTTGGCCTGGAATGTCATACACCTCTTGCACGGCAAAGGTTAATCCATACAATGAGCAAGGCAAACAGCTTCTTGAAGCTCTAGGCTCTACTATGATTAGAAAATATTGCTATAGATATCGTTGGGCTATGATTACAATCAAGGGTAGCGGGAAATTGGCAGAAGATTACAACAATGATTACTATCCAGTTACGATTAAAGCTAGCGTACCTCTTGTTTAAATAGGAACCAAAGAGGGCTGTCTTTCTTGAGAAAGACAGCCCTCTTTATGATTTTACAATATAATCGGATAGACTATTTCGCTAGCCATTTCCTACTTTGCCTCACCAACAATTCCATTTTCTTCTCCGGCTCTGCCATTATCTCTTCGACGACTTTTTCCATGCGTATCCCCTGAGATCCTTTAATTAGCACCACGTCCCCTTCTCTAATAATTTCTTGGACTTTGAGCTTAGCGGCATCAGAAGTTTCAAACGTATATATATTCTCTTTGAGCATTTGATTACTGGCTGAATCAGCTATGAATTTTGCCCTAGCTCCAACACACACCAATGCATCAGTTATATTGCCGGCCATATTACCAACATCCTGATGAGCTTTAATTGAATATTCCCCTAGCTCAAGCATATCTCCTAAGACTGCTAACTTTCTTGCGCCCTTAATATCTTTCAGCACTTCCAGCGCTAAATGCATAGCCGCCGGCGAAGCGTTATAAGTGTCGTCAATTATAATCGAACCTTTAATCCCAGGGAGGATTCTCAATCTGCCCGGTTGACCATGAAATCTAGATAAGGCCTCGCTAATGCTTACTAGGTTAAGACCAAGAATTCTTCCAACGGCCGCGGCGGCACCGCATGATAAAGCCATAGACTTGCCCAACGAACCGGCCATCCTGACTGGCACAGAACTAATGCCCTGATTTATTTTAAAGCTAACGCCGATAGGCTTGCCATCTTCATCGTAAGCGTAATCATAGCTTGATAGTTTCAATTGAGAATTTTCCGTGAAACCATAAGACACAACTTTAGCCCTAGTACTATGGGCCATTTTAGCGACTAGGGGGTCATCGTAATTAAGAACTGCGTAATCAGACTCAGACATCAGCCTCAGTAGTTCGGACTTTTCTCTAGCAACATGTTCTTTATTATGGAAATATTCGACATGCACGGGAGTCTCTCCGACCGCAGTAACGATGCCTATATGCGGCTTAAATCTTCTCGCTAGCTTCTTTATGTCTCCCGGATGATCAGCGCCGTATTCTAGAACTAGTATCTCGGGATACTTTTGCTTAATAATTAGTCCAATAAAACCATTCCATAGAACCTTGAGCCAGAAAGAAGCGCTAGTACCGGATGAGTAATATTCTGTCGAATAATCGCCCAATATAGTTAGCGGCAAGCCAATCTCATTATTTAAATTGCCGGCGCTGACTCTGGTCCTCTTAATCGCACTTACAACTGTGGCGATTGCCTCTTTAGTCGTAGTCTTACCAACATTTCCAGTTACGCCAACGATCATCGGCTTATATTTTCGAAGATATCTCTTAGCCAATATATTCAAAATAATTTCTAGTATTTTCTTCATGCGAGATAATGCGATTACTTCGCCCCAAGCCTACGACATTTATTGAAAGTCTGGGCGGTGAATGGATATGACTTTCGAGAGGCCCGCGCAGGCTCGACTGGAGCCGAGCGAGAGGGTGATTTCTCAGCAGAGAAATACAGCCCGCACTCGAAAAAGTCATATCCAGAAACCGCCACGCGAGCTACTTCCTTGTCGGCGGGATATTATAATAATTCAGGAGAAAATTAGCGATCTCTCGATAAGTTGACGACAAGCTGTCTGAGGCAAATGTCACGCCTTTAGGCTTGTCTATCTTTATTAAAATTACAAACTTAGCATCATAAGCCGGAGCAAAACCCATAAAATCGTGAATGAACTGATTTTCTGTGTAGCCACCTTTGCTATCAGAAATCTGCGCTGTACCAGTCTTTCCAGCGATATCATAACCTTTTATTCTGGCTTTATCAAAACCGACATCGACTACGCTAACAAGCATAGCCTTAAGCTTAGTGGCAGTTTTCTCAGTGATAGGGATGCCCACGATCTCAGGCTTAGTTATTATTTCTGTTCCGCCTTCTTTGATTATCTTCTCAACTATATACGGCTTCATTAATTTCCCTCCATTGGCTATAGTCGAATAAGCGTTAACCAGCTGGATTGGGGTAACGGCGATGCCCTGCCCGAAAGAAGCCGTGAGGAAATTAATTTTTCGACCGCTATACAGGTTGGTTATATCCCCGTGCACTTCACCCGGAAGATCGACGCCCGTAAGCTGGCCAAAGCCCATATTAATAACATAATTTAGGAAATTCTCATCACCCATCAGACTCTCAACGTGCATGACTCCAGTGTTGATAGATTTTTCAAGCACTTGCGACATGTTAACGACGCCAAATACTTTTTCACTAAAATTCTTGATCGTATATCCAGCTATGTTGACCGAACCAGTGTCAGTAAAACTGGTTTGAGGTGTGATTTTATTCAAATCTAATCCCGCGGCCATAGTTATTGATTTAAAAGACGAACCGGGCTCAAACACTTCCTGAGTGCTACTGTTTAAAAACAATGAAGTCTTTGACTCAGAATATTTATTTGGATCAAATGTCGGCATGTCAGTCATGGCTAAGATTTTCCCAGTATTCGGATCCTGCACTATTATTGTACCCTTCTCAGCCTCGTATTTCTTGAGTAAATTTATCAGTCTATCTTCTACGTAATCTTGTATATTCTTATCAATCGTTAGAATAATGTCTGACGGCCTACTCACTATTTTTTGCTTCGAATCGTCTTTGACGAACCACTTCTTTACGCTATCGAGATAAGACGATTCAGCACTGACTTCTTGGTCTACAGTTACGCTACCAACCGCCAATTGCTCGTCGTACTTGGATTCAATCCCGTATTGACCAATTCTGCCGGATTGACCATAGCCGAGAAAGCCAAGAACGTCAGCAGCTAGCGAACCTCCAGGATAATATCTATCCATCTCTAACGCCGTCGATATACCCTTAATGCCTAGACTCTTTATTTTCTCTGCCTGATCATTGGTTAACCTTCTTTGCACCACTTTATAATATCCTCCATCCGTCGAAATTAGCTTTAATACTCTTTCCTTATCGAGCATCAAGATATCTGCTAATTTCTGAGCTGATTCGTCTAACTTATCTTTGTCTACCATCGATGGATTAACCTGAACCAATGCAAATTTTTTGTTGGTAGCCGCTAGGAATAGAGAGTCTTTCCCTTCGGTATTCGCAACCTTTTTTGGATCTTGAATGTATATATTGCCACGAGCCAAGACATTGCTCACTCTGTCTCGTTGAGCTACGGCAGTACGAGAATAGCTAGAATGGTTTATATACGATAAAACAAAAAGTCGGTACGATATCAGTCCAGTGACCAGTATCACAAAACCAAATATAATATTTATGCGCGTATTCTCGTTGCCCTTCATGATCTAATTATACAATAAAGTAGCACTCCGGCCCAAGCCTACGACTCGACCGATAGTCGAGCCGCTCCTGCGGCGGCTCGCTGTCTACACGCTCGGCATTTCGAAGAACCTATTCTTTGTCGCCCCTTCGGGGCTATATCAAATATGTTCCAGCCGAAATGCCTGCGCGAGTTCTCGCTGTAGGCTTTGGCCTTCGCTTGGTTCGGGAGAATTAACTTGATTGCGGATGATTCGAAATAGAATGGGCCTCGCTTATTTGTAGGTTCTAAGCCCTCGGGCCTGTGAAACTTGCACGAAGTGAGCGAGACTGCGCTTATCTATGGCAAGAACCGCAATTTCCTCTGAAGTGATTGGGTCTTCGCTTAAAGAATATAGCGCTACTTGCTTTTATGGTATTCCCATGGTATAATATAACCACAGTTCCGTACCAATTCAGGCCACTACTGCCACGGGTCATGTTGCCCAAAAAGTAGGGAGGAATCGATGAGAAAGACTCTGCAAATCGTGATCTGGCTTTCCCTCGGCGTCGTACTCGGCGTCGCCTCCTACCCGTACCTCCAGAAGACGTTCTCGCCGACTCCGACCATGGATCAGGCGTCGAACACGCTGGAATCCCCTATCTCCACGGTCAAGGATCGCGGCCCGATCAAGATCGGGATCTCGGGGAAGATCGTGGTCACGTATACCACGTTCGACAACCGGCCCGTAGAACTAGTCTACGAGCCGTACAAGAACACCGGTCGGGCTCGGGTGACCCTTCGGATCAAGGGCCGAGACTATGCCGATGTCGCTGGCAACGACGATCTTCTTCTCTTTCTGAAGCAGGCCGTCGTCGTATTGACTGGCTCAGAATTTCCAAAGCTGATGCCATCAAGGCCGAGCGTCGGCAAGACGACCAAGCTCGGAGAGACTGGGTACTACTTCGTCTATGACGGCGGGTATCCGATCTGGGGACCGCATGGTAGCATCGGCCCCGATGGAGACTACAGCTGCCTGTTCTTCGCCGAGAATGCGACCTTCGATGGTAAGACCATCAAAGCATCGGGAAGATCGGATATCATCGGCTACAATGGCTACGCCGATTACGTCGGCAGACAGTAGCTCGCCCGCCGAGGAAGCGGACCTTGAAGGTCCATCCCTGGGCGGGCCTTGTTTTTTATAAAACCCGCAAGTTTTTATTAATCGCAGCGAGGTCTTAATCACTTCAGAGGAAATACCCTAAAACCAAGCAAGGCTATCTCGAAATGAGTTCCTCCGCAGATAAGACAATGGCAGCAAATTGGGAAAGTATTATCCCAAAACAATAGGTCAAGCGCCGAGCAACAAAAACAGTTCCGCCTAATAGCGGAACTGTTTTTGTGTTAAGCGAGGAGGCAAGCGCGGGTTACCTGTTGTTTTGGCTCCGTAGTACTTTTCTATATTTGCCGCCATTGGTGCGACCGAGGACCAGGACCGAATTTCGAGATGGCCGAGCGTTATCTTTGCAACGCGACCCCGCCGCTTTGGAACATAGCCATAGAATCCTTGGCCTCAACCATATTGTTCGAATTGGCAAAACTAATAATCGCAGATTGATCTTCCATCGAAGATTTTGATGCCATAAGAGCGGCATTCGACTCGTTAAGCGAAACTATTTTATCATTCATCAATTTGACCTTGTAGCCACCGGCCGTAACGACATTCATTTGCATAACATAAGCTAGGAGCATAACAACGAAGAGGCCAACCAAAACCACATTGATTGTAAACCAATAACCATTCTGAAGCGCCCACTCTTTCGCATGAGCTGAGTTCTCGCCGATTACACTGAGCCTTGTTCCGACCACCGATAAACCATTTCTCGTGCTTGATACTTTCAATTGATCCGGCAGAGGCATTCCGACCCCACCCGGTTAACTAACAATTGTTTTATCTACTCACTAGGTTGTTTGGGATTGTGATTTTTACTTTTTTCTAAAAATCGTAATCTCAAGCAACCTTTACAACTTCTCGACTATCTTCATCTTAGCGCTTCGCGCTCTGGGATTCTTCGTCACCTCGCTCCATTTGGGCTTAATGGTATCTTTGGTAACAAATTTTATGATCCCTTCTTTCGCTTTCTGTTTAAAAATCTCTTTAACTGTCTTATCTTCCAACCCCTGGAATGATATGACGACCAATCTTCCACCAGGAACTAGAATGTCGATAGCTCCCTCGATACCTTTACTTATGGTCCCCATCTCGTCGTTTACCTCGATTCTCAATGCCTGGAACGTCTTTGTCGCAAAATTTATTTTTCTATGCTTATACCAATTAGGCACGGCTACCGATATCGCTTCGACCAATTGCGTAGTCGTTATTATCGGCCTCTCTTTCCTGGTTTTGTTAATGCTATCGGCTATTTCTGAAGCAAACTGCTCTTCGCCATATTTCACCAAAATCTCTTCAATCTCATTCTTTGTATAAGTGTTTATGATGGTCTGGGCCGTAATCTTCTGCTTCTCAGGATTAAACCTCATATCTAAGGGCTGATCTTTTTGAAACGTGAATCCTCTACTTGAAGACTCATAGTGCCATGAAGATACTCCTAGATCGAAATACACTCCATCGGGCTTGAGATTATATTTCTCAGCCACCGCCTTTATATTTGCATAGCTATCATTCGTAACAACTATGGAAGGATCGAGCTCCAGCTCATTTACCATCACTGGATCCAGCTCTATGCCCAATATTTTCAAGTTCGGCAGTCTTTCTCTCAATGCCGTTGCGTGACCACCACCATCTAGCGTGGCATCTATAACTGTTTTGCCTATGCCATCTCCTAAATTTAAATAATCAATGGTTTCCTCTAGTAATACTGGTGTATGGACTCTTTCTTTATTCATTTAAATTATTCCTAGATCACCCAACTTTTGAGCGATATTATCAGAATTCTTTTCAAGATTAGACTTATAGCCCTCCCACTTAGCTTCGTCCCAGAGCTCCAGCCTATTGAATACTCCCGTTACGATGACTGTCTTCTTCAGATCGGCATAATTCTTTAAACTATCTGGTATAAGAACCCTCCCCAAGGCGTCAAAATCAACTTCTGCGGCGCTTGAAAGCATCAACCTACTAAATGCCCTTGAATCTTGCTGACCAATCGGCATATTCACGATTTTCTCGGTTAGCTGATTCCAATATTTTGAAGGAAACACGAATAGGCATCCATCGAGCCCTCTCGTTAGAACCGCGCCTTCGCCTAACTCTTTCCTAAATTTTGAAGGGATTGCTAATCTTTTCTTGGCATCTAAGCTATGTTTGTATTCTCCGATTAGCATATTAGCTTTCAATGGTTATCCACTATTACCCACTTACATCCACTTCTACTGAATTATATACCACCTAGGCACTATCGTGCAATGTGCATAACTCTGAGTCGGAGATCTGTAACGAAGAGCACCTTTTAGGCTGCAAAGGTGCTCTTCGGGAAATTATTAATGGAACTGGATTTCGCTTGAATAAAACAAAAATCGGCGCAAAGCGCCGATTAGGAGTCCGTATTAAGTCCGATACTCGTCTGTCGAAAATAAGCAATCCTCTGACTTAGATCTTTCATATCGACTACTGCAAGATCAGGATTCTCGGCCATTATTGCCCCGACAGATGAGTAGGAAGTCGGATTAACTAAGCCAATAGATACCAGCCCCAACTCATTGCTTATCCTCACGTCTTCTGCCGTATCGCCAAAATAGGCAATTCGCCTTCTCGGTAGACCAGTAGAATCCACGAATTTCTCCAAATACCTTTTCTTTGGCCATGCCCCAGCGATAACGATTCCCAATTGATTTTTGATGTTAAATCTTCGAAGAAGAATATCAATGATCGCAGGAACTTCGGCGCTAATAAGTGCCGAATATGGAAATAATCCAATCCCTCGGAAAGACCAGAGCAAGTCACGAGCTCCATCTCTTACCCTAACCTCATTTATATTCTTTACATAGCCCTCCATTCTAATTCGATTGATTTCTTCCCGCGACACCGACAGCGGAATACCAAAAGAATGATAGAGATCAAGTATATTACTACTTACTCTATCGGCCCACTCGGCTGGATTCGGTCTGGCAACGCCGAAATGATCGAATATGGCATCCCTACTCATGTCACTTACATCCTTATCGTCAAATATGGTGCCATTGGCATCCCAAATAAATAACTGAATTGGAAGTATCATGAATGGGTCTCCTATCAAACAACTGCCGCATAATTTAACAATAAAATACCGATGCGTCAATCATAATAGCCGCCTTTGGGCGGCTATTATGATTGAAATAATTTCGTATTTGTGGGCGTTACTGGACTCGAACCAGTGACCTTTGCAATGTGAATGCAACGCTCTAACCAGCTGAGCTAAACGCCCTCATGCTATTTGAAGTCACAACACAAATCATAAATAAAAAAGGCCTCATTGAAAAGGCCATATTCCTAATTACCTTTCTCGTACGTCTTAGTTCTTCTGTTCCATTTCACATTCAAACGATACCACATCGGTCCTCTAAAAAATAAAAGCGCCAGATAGATTACGATTAACGTAATGGCGATAACGATCTGCCCGCTGGTCGCAGGTGGTGGCCAGCCAGGCCAAGAGGATAAGTTCATACCAACTCCTCGGTAAGTGCTGGAAGTAGTATACGCCACGCATTAAATTAATCAATAAAACTCAATGGCGGTCTTTGATCCGGCAGTTGCCGGACAAAAAGGCGGCCATTGTATCCACAATCCATAGACTAAAAGAGGCGACGATGTGACTTTCGAGAGGCTCTCGGAGTGCGACTGGCGCGAGAGAGAGGGTGATTTTCAGCAGAAAATACAACCCGTACTCGAGAAAGTCATATCGCTGCCTCGCGAATAACTAGATGCCTAGCTTATTGATTATCTTCTCATGAGGTCCTTCGAGCAGTACACGGACGAAGCGGTCGAACATCCCAAAGCGATATTCGAACTCTTCCTTTTCCATCAGACTAAATCTGATTTCTTTCCCGACTTCAGCTTCTAACGCTTTTAAAAAAGTTCTCAGCCTGTCCTTATTGATATCATCACCGACAACAAATAGATCGGCCACGGCACCACCCGCATCTTGATTCAAGAAGATGCCAGATATAATTGCCAACTTGACTCTGCCTAGATTAGTAATTCTTTTAATCATACTATCCATCTCGGCTGGAGAAGATTTTAATATCAAAGATCTAAGTTCGTCATAGAACTCATAATTAGGATTTAGCGTATATCGAGGCAACGCCCTCTTTGTCACGGCCAGTCTCCTTCTCGCCACTCTTTTGACGACTTTCTTCTTGGTTGTAACAGGTTTTTTATGACTCGCTTTGTGTTTGTGCTCGCTTGGCATATTATTTCCTCTTAATTAGCTTTATATCCATTAGCAAATCTATCTCCTTCTTAACAGTAGAGCTTGATTCTTGAGTCCTAGAGGCTAGATCCTTGGCATCAAAATCGTTGGGATAATTTCTAAACAAAAACTTCAAAATCTTTACTCTCGTTTTTGAGCCAAATAAACTGTCCAGTGAATATCTACTGAATTTATTAGACTTTGACATATGGCTAGATTAAAATACAATTAGGATAGACAACAACAGTCTATTAAAGAAGGCTTAAAAAGGCAAGCGATTCGCCGATTGACACTAAATATTTATACTTTTAAATAATCTAATTATTTTTAATTACAAATAATCTCAATGGAAAAAATTGTAATCAAGCCCACTTCTCACGAAATTTTGGTCAGAGGAACAAACCAAGATGGCCATGCCGATCTATTCGCTTATGACGCTGAGCGTGAAGAAAATAAACGGGGGCTAGGCAATCTATTCATAATTGGGAACATACAGGACAGCGACGGCGACCAATCTGATGTTGCCTACATAACAAACTTGGTCGCCTCGCTAGCTAAGAGAGAATACTACTCGAGAGCCGAAGCCTCGCCAAAAGAAGCGTTGTCTTCTGCTTTAAAGAAGATTAATGACGTCGTAGATGAGTTTTTCAAAAATAAAAACCTAGAGATCAATATAGGTATTTTTGCCGTAGCCGGAGAGAATATACTCATATCTCGACTCGGTAAATTCAAGATATTTTTAGCTAGAGATGGCAAAACAATAGATATACTGAATAATGTTGAGTTATTTTCAAAAGAACATATCGAAGAGAAGAAGTTTTCTAGCGTTATATCTGGAAAGGTGGGCACTAGCGACAAAATTCTCGCCTTTTATCCTGGTAAAGCCATTACTTCTCGCGAAAGGTTTATTAAGGCAGATTTCATAAAATTCGAGAGAGATGCATTTATAGAAAAAATGCTATCCCTAAAGGAAACGAAGAAAGACTTTGGCTGTGCAGCACTATACATAAGCATAGATAAATTCAAAGAGAGCACAACGAAGAAAGATAAGCCCAAAAAGATAAAATCCACCGTCGAGGATGCAACTATTAAGCTACACCCTGAGATGGGCGTCCCTATCTTGGCTGCCAATGAGAAAACCGATGATGAGAATAAAGATTCCGCTCAGAATGCACCAATCATAGCCACTACCAATTCAATCATTCCGCAAGAAGAAGAAATGCGAGCCGAGTTAATGGCTACCAAAAAGACTGAAATACCAAACATAATTCCAGCAGAATTTACCCGAGGTAGAAAAAAGAATCAATTCTGGTCAATATTAAATAGAATCAGAATATCTGATTTTAATCCAAATAAAGGGCTGATTAAAAAAGCAGGCATAGGCGCTGGTGTCGCCCTGTTGATAATAGTTATAATGGTTGTTCGATCTTACGTAGTGGTCAACACCGAGGATAAGGCCACGACTGAATCGGTAAAAAGGATTCAGTCCCAGATCGATATTGCCGAAGATAGGGTCCGAGAAAACAAACTCAGCGAGGCAAGAACTATTATAAGCACGGCATTAACCGAATTATGGGCACTCCCCGACTCAAGTACTTCTAAGGTCAAGACGACGATCGACAATGCGATTAAAGTTATAGACTCCTTCGATAAGGCCACCGAAGCCTCCCTATCGCTATATGCTAATGCCAATCAAGATGGCCTAGCGCTCTTACAGATAAATTCCTACGGTGATAGCTTTGGCGCCATCGCCGACATGGGCGGTAAAATATTCTTATCAAAGATAATTGATGGCGCGGTTAGCAGATATCTTGAGTTATCAGACACTAAGCCATCGTCAGTCATATTCTCCGCCGAAGGAGATTTCTCAATCGGCTTAGATGAGAACGCTAAAAAGATCGCCGTATCTAACGACGAAAAAACACGCACGATAGACCTATCAAGCCTCGCCACTCCAAAAGATATCGGCTATTACCAGGACAACCTATATATATTAAGCTCAGATAAAATAAGTAAAGTCGTAGACGTCGTGCGTGGCGGTAAAAGTATCACTAATTGGTCTCAAGATCCTGTCCCAGCTGACGCTAAGTTGATGGTTGTTGATGGCAATATATTTGTTATTGGCACCAACGGGATGCTAACAAGATACTTCAGAGGAAAGAAAGAAGCTGAATTCAACATACAGATACCTGCTACAGATAGAGATTACTTGCTTTCAACGAAAGATTCTAAGAATCTGTATCTAGTGAGTTCTGATTTAGGCAGGGTTTATACCATAGATAAAGAGAGCGGCTCAATAGTAAAGAGTATAAAAATAGGAAATGTCGTGCCCATAGTCGGGGCCTCACTAAGTCAAGCCGAAGTTTTGTATATTCTCACCTCGGATAATAAAATCTGGAAAATTAACTAAGCGTCAGCCTCTAAGATAACAATGGCTGCCTTTGATCCGGCAGTTGCCGGACAAAAAGGCGGCCATTGTTATCTGTTGACATATCTGCCTGATTTGCTAATATTATAAGGTTAAGCCGTAGACAAGGAGCAACCATAAGTCTCCTCGAGGCAGAACCCATTTATTAGGGTTTTACTCTGGTCGATCTGCGGTAAGCAGATTTTTTGTTTATTAAGAGAAAAAAGAATGAAAACAAAGGTACAAAAGTCTCAGGAGCTACAAGTCCTGAAAGATAAGATCCCCGGAGCCAAAATCACCGTTTTTACGTCCTTTGGTAGGATGGGCGAAAAGGGATTATCAGTCGGACAAATAACTGAATTAAGACGTCTCTTAAGAAGTCTGAATGCCGAATATGTTGTTACTAAAAAAACCTTAGTCGACAGAGCCTTTGCCGGCACTGAAGATTTAAAGGTATTAGATATGAGCGGATCTCTAGGTTTGGCTATGGGTTCTGACGATCCCTATGCTTTAGCCAAGAAGGTCTACGATTTTGCTAAGAAGAACCAGGCTCTACAATTTTTTGGAGCCATGTTTGATGGCAAGTATATTAGTAACGACCAATTCATCGAAATAGCAAAGTTACCATCAAGAGAAACCATAATCGCCAGATTGTTTGGTATGATGAAATACCCAATCTCAGGATTGGCTATCGTCTTAAACGAAATTGCTAAGAAAAAAGAGGCAACCGCATAACTTAAATAAATAAACTAAAACCATGAACAAAGAAGATTTTATCAAGCAGATCGAATCGATGACTGTTTCCGAACTCAACGATTTGGTTAAAGCTTTAGAAGAAAAGTTTGGAGTATCGGCTGCTTCTTTTGCCGCCGCTGGCGCTGCTACTGGTGCCGCCGCTGGTGAAGGTGCCGCTGAAGAGAAAGATTCCTTCTCGATAATCTTGAAGGACGCCGGAACTGCCAAAATTCAGGTAATCAAAGTATTAAGAGAACTTACCGGATTAGGCCTCAAAGAAGCCAAAGATATGACCGACAAAACCCCTGCCACTATAAAGGAGGGCGTGAAGAAGGCCGAATCAGAGGAAATAAAAAAGAAATTAGAGGAAGCTGGTGCAGTTGTCGAACTCAAGTAAGACAATTGGCAAATCAAACAACAAAGGGCGCCCCTATGGGGCGCCCTTTGTTGTTCTTGTCATTCCTACTGGGACTTAAGATATTTTGTTCTGTTGGCTTCATGCTCCCAGCCAGTCTTAGAATATATCATCTGGCCATCCCGCGTTGTCAAATAATAGAGATACGGACTATCCAATGGATTTAGCATAGCCTTAATTGATCTTACTCCCGGATTAGATATCGGCCCAATCGGTAATGTCTTTCTGGTGTATGTATTATACTCAGAATCGATTCTTATCTCCTTGCCTACTCCAATCTGCGTAACGTCACAATCGATCTTATAATCTGTCGCAACGAAATTTCTAAGACAGGCTCCGTAGCTAACGGTGGCATCAATCTGCAATGGCATCCCCTTTTTTAATCTCTTATACATAATTCCGGCGACTAAACGCATATCATTCTCAGTTCTTACTTCTTTCTCTAGCATTGAAGCTAGTATTAGGACTTCCTTTCTCTTGTCGAATGTTAAATCTTTAAGCAATGGGTCAATTTGCTTATTAAAATTAGCTCGCATCTTGTCTGATATATTTTGAATAACTGCGGCCTGCTTGATAGAATTTATAGCTGAGTTTTCGGAAAGTTTTCCAGTCGAATCTACGTACAGAGCATTATCTGAGTCGATTTTATATGTGTCAGGAAAAAGAAATCCTTCCTGATCCAGATTGGCCTTAGCAAATTGACCTTTTTTGGTGAATCCCAGCGCCGAAAGCCTCTCGTCAATTTCCCAGATATTATAACCTTCTGGAATGAAAGCGATAATATCTTCGGGTTCAGACAGGCCGACGTTCAGCTTAAAGACTATATCGGTCATATGGAACCTCCCAGTAAATTTATACTTGCCAGCCTTTAGATCTTTGCCTGCGCCAAGAGCTGTAGTATATAGCATGAACACGTAACGGTCTCGTATTATGTTGTTCTCTTTTAATATCGAAGCTATCTCTGATAGTCCAGTACCCTTCTCAATGATCACATTCTTGATCTCGTCTTTATTCCCAACGGGCAGGAATACAAACAATCCGAAAACTAAAACACAGATTACCGCTATGACTATAGCGGTAATCTGTGTTTGATTTAACTTCCTAAATTTTAAGATCTTATCGGGAATCCTCACTATCTATTAATTCTACTACGGTAACGGTTTCTGGTCTATGGCCTTATTAACCGGAGTTTTTACATTGGAATCCCTAGCATTTAATAGCGCCTGGAGCTTCGTCTTAACCGTCTCATTGTCCTTATTAGCCTCTACAGCTAAGATTTTCTCCAATTGTTCGATAGCTAAATCATACTCCTTCCTTTCTTCGTAGATTGAAGCGAGGTACCAACGAGCATTAGCGTATTCTGGCGAAAGAAGTATCGCCTGCTGCATAGCACCGATGGCTTTGTCTTTCTGATTATCTCTGTAATACAATAGACCGAGTTCGAAGAATAATCCCGGCTGATTGGTATTTGCAGGAGCTACCTTTTCCAATTGCTTAATAGCCTCTCCTGTTTTGCCTTCCCTGTCGTAAACGATACCTAAGTTATATATGGCCAAACCATAATTACCAGATATATCGACTGCCTTCTTTAAGACCTCTTCGGCCTTCAATAATGCCTCTGACGAATCTTTTTTGGCCTGTTCAGCCTGAGCTCCACCAGCTTGCACTAGCTGATTGGCGATATCTGATTTCGCCATATAAACGTTGCCTAGATTAAGGTAATAGCTAGCATCATCCGGCCTTAATTCTATACCTTTCGCATAAGACTCAGCTGCAAACTTATCTACGCCATCGATCAAGCCCATCAAGCTCTGATAAACACCGCCTAGGTTCACCCAGTTATTCGATTCCTTCGGTGAGATAATAGTAGCCTGTCGAGCCAGATTTACTGCTGAAGTTTCTAGATTCTGAATTTTAGTGGTTCTAGCTTGTTGATCCTCATTCTTTTCAGGAGTCCTATTGATCTCTTTATTCAACAATCCAAGAGCTACCTGCGATCCAGATCGGAAATATCGATCATCTAAACCGTTCCAGTTTATAGCCTCGGACAACTTGTCTGCGGCTTTCTGGATATCTGCATCAGGCTTATTTAATATTGTCACCGCCTGGGCATATTTAGCATCGGCTAGATAGATAGCGACTCCATAGTAAGCCCCAACTAGGACAACTATTAGTCCAACTATGAATCCCAGAGAAGCTACCATCGATAACCAAGCCTTTTCTTCTACGTTATATACTCTTCGGAAGTCTCCCCATAGCGCCAAAGTCATCAACGCCAAGGCCACGAAGAAGACGAACATCAAAGATATATTGAACGGATACAAGAACAATCCAACCAAACCGGCAAAAGCCAATGAAATCATAGCTACGGCTTCTCCAGATTCATCAGCATGTATTTGTCTCTTGGCCTTGAAAACGCCCCAGATGAATGACCAAACCAAGAACAAGAATGCTAATACGCCCACCAATCCGCCATGCACGATCATGTTCAATGCTTCAGACGTACCATCGGCGAACTTTACACTAGATAAAGTCGTGTCGGCCAAGCTCTTAGCTCCATACTTATCAAAAGCGATGGAGAAATTTTCTGGGCCGTAGCCAAAGATCAAATTATCTTTCAAAGCAGAAAGTGAGACCTTGCTAGTCAACGAATATGACGGCGCAACTTCAATCGGGAAATTATTCTTTAAACCAGAGATATTGAAACCTACTACGGCTAGAAACACGCCTAAGACGATCACCGTCATCGGTAATAAGAACCTAGACATTTTAAACTTAACAGCCCTCATGTTCTCTAGAATGATCAATGCGACCATCCCGGAAATAGCCACAGCCCAAAGAACCCACCAGTTTAATATGACCAGGATAGCCAGCGACAAGATAATGCCCACCTTATCCAAGAATAAATATCTAGCCCAGCCTTCATTTATCTTGAGTTTACTATAGAAAGGCAATGCCAATCCCGCCAATATTCCCAGGGTATTTAATGATCCCACGGTAGTAAAGGATCGGGAAGCAAATTGGCCACCGAGTATGGTTAGGCCTAGCATCTGTAGTAATCCATACAATAGAGCTAATGCGAAAGAACCAGCAAGAAGCTTTTTTAAGAATTTACCCTTGTCTTCAATTACGTTGACTGCTAAAAAGTAGAAAACCGTAAGGGCGACCATCGTAATCAAAGCCGAGCTAGAACTGCCACTTGTGCCAAATATGCTCTTGAATTTGGCCAACGAGAAAATAGTAGACAATGTTGCAGCCCCTAAAAACGAAATTACTGCAACTTCAAGCGGATTAGATCTCCAGCTCAGTCTACCCTGAGAAACAATATTGACTAACCACAGGATTAAGCCTACACCCGAGCAAATAACCAGCAACATTTGTTTATTTAATTCGGTAGCTCCAGTTGTCCAAGGCAGAAAGAACAAAGGCAGCAAAAAAGCAGCGACATACAGCAAAACCTTTATGGTTTTTGTGTACATACTAGGCTCTAAGTCTACCGGCTCCTGATAAGATGCCGTTTCTGATTGCGGCTCTTGATAAGACGCCGTGAGCACTTCCACGTCCCCGAACATCCCAGTTTCGTGGGACTTGTCCCTCCTGAGAAAATTAAACGCCATTGTTTGCGTTAAGATTTAAGACCTTGAATATTTAGCATTCCAAGTAAATATCCAAACCCTTAAAATCTCCATTTATTTTTAAAGCCTCTTAAAGCTTTCATTTAACTGCTTCAATTATATATCTTTACGGTTCTGCCCTAAATAGCCACTTATCCACACAAAATACAAAGGGCGCCTTTGTACAAAGGCGCCCTTTGTATAATTTATGCATGGTTATATGCCATTCTTTTTTAATATCTTGACTAAATATCAAGTAAGTATTCTTCTAGGTCTTTTTTCTCCTTTATAATCTTGTAGCTGGACTCCACAAATCCTTTGTAGTCAGACTTGTTCTTAAACTGCCCAAGAATAATATCTTGGCCAGTTATAATGGATCCGTGCGTTTGAGTTATATAGTCTAGATAGCTACTCCACTTATACTTGGCTGGGTCATTTACCAGCCCTGCCACCTTCGGATTCTGGTGTATATAGGCAGATAGCCAAGTTAAATATCTATCGTCGCTTACATGAACTTGCTTGAATCTATCTTGGAATAGATGCCCTATCCTGCCATGTCTCTTATTATAAAATTTAGAATAGCTAGTTAAGACCTTCAGTAGCAAAGTTGAAGTCGATATTTTACCGTTTTGACGAATCAGTAAATGAAAATGGTTAGGCATTAAGCAATAACCCAGCAAAGAGAACGATTTTGGCGGTAATACGGCTATTCTAGTCTTCGAATATTCCAATTCCTCGTCTGGGAATAGGTTTTGACGTAGCCTATACGTAAAGAATGAGTAGTCTTCTTGGTCAATGAATATATTTTCATTGGCGACCCCCCGATTATATACGTGATATATCTCTCCCGGGGCAGATTCCTTGTAATCCCTTTTATTCATACTTAAATTTTATTACAAAGGGCGCCTTTGTACAAAGGCGTCCTTTGTACGCATTAAAAAGAGCGCCCCTATGGGGCGCTCTTTTTAAGTTCTGACGTTGAATTACGGAGCTGGGACTATCTCAGGCTCAGTCGGAGCTGGAGTCGGCTCTGCCGGTAATTCGGCTGGAACTGGCGTAGGTGTTGGTGTCTCCGGAACAGATGCGTCGGGAGTCGGCGCTGGAGATTCGACTATTGGCGTCGCATCTGGCGTAGGTGTCGGAGTTGGAGTTGTTGTATCCCCTGTTGGAGCAGATGGGTCTGGTGTCGGCGTAGGTGTAACCTCAGCAGGTGGTACCGAAGTCGTACCCGTCGCATCTGGCGTAGGTGTCGGAGTTGGAGCGACCTTATCTTCAAATCCTTTGCGTCGAGCAATTATCATCCAATCGAACTTGCCAGTGCTAGAACCGTTTAGCTCCTTAACCGTAAACCCATAGATAGTCTTTTGATCAACATATAGTTGGCCAGTTACACCGACCGTAGTTGGAGTAATTAAGACTCTTAAGACAACCTGATCAGATATTATCGAAGTAAATGAGTAGTCGAAGAATACTTTGGCTTCGCCATTTACCAAATCGCCTGAGCCAGTCAATTGTATCTCTCCTCTAGTTGAATCAACACCGTAGGTGGTCAGATAATTGCCATTCTCATCCATCTCAAGTTTAGATTCCTTTGAAGCTTGGGCGCCATTACCTTCGAACATAGATTTAGTAGTAGCATCAGCCTGGTCAGATATCGTTGTATCACGAGATAACCAAGATGAAACGTCAACGCCTGGGATTAAATCGGCGATGGCATAATATGTCTTCTTAATACCTTCAGCAATTACATCTTTCTTAGCCCATAGTGTTTGAACTTCTGTAAAGATCGAATTCTTGATAGCATCGATGACCTGGCTCACCGAAGCGACGCTATCAGTAGTAGTTGACGTTACGGTTACGTCGGCCGAGCCAGAAGCCGTACCATCGGCTACAGTTCCTGAAGTAAGGGCCAAGCTTGGCGACCAATATGTCGGATTAACATACACCTGAATCTTAGCGTAAGAACCAGAAGGTATAGTATCAACTGAATCCAAAGCCATACCAATGGTCATGCCCGAAGACAAGGCCCTAACAGCTACGCCCGGTTGAGTCGGACTTAAAGCTAGTCTATCTCCCGGCTCAATAGCGCCGTTTTCAAGAGATACCTTAACCAGAGCCTTACCCGAGAAAGATATAGAAGTAGACGCAACTCCATAAACATCGGCGCCGGCTACATCAGTTACGACTCCGGCCACTACTGCCTGATCTGTAGATCCCATGGCCACCCTGAAAGCAGATGAACCAGATGCGTAGGATACGAGATCACCGATAGAAAGATCATCGGCGCTAACCTGTTGGGTAGTTCTTGAATTTAATTCTTGCACGCCACGAGCTAATACTGGGATGAAAGAGACATAGCTGACGCCCAAGTATCCATTAATTGGGTCCACAACTGATACGGCCTGTGGGAAAACCTGCTGCATATCCTGAGCAATAAAACCGGTCTCGATTCTGTCTGGAGTATCGATCATGTTGTAATTCTTTACGCCGATGGAGTTGATGATTCTCAATGCGCCGTCAAAATCACTGAAATTTTCCTTCAAACGAGCATCAGATACATCAGTAATCGTACCCGTGTATTCAACATCTCCAACAACATCCAAAGCCACGGATGGGGTCGTAGTGTTGACGCCAACGCTACCTGCAGAAAGTACAGTCAATTTTCCTTTTACATCAAAGATACCAGCTGGAGTCGTAGTGCCGATACCGACATTACCACTTGATGCCACATTGATTCGATTCACACGAGTTGTGCCTGTAGGAGTTAGATATCGAACAATGACTACACCTGAGCCACCACTACCGCTAGCAGCACCGTCACTATATCCACCAAATCCACCACCACCGGTATTTGCGGCACCATTAATAGATCCGCTAGTTCCGCCACCACCAGTAGCTGTTCCAGTCCCGGTCGCGCCACCACCAGCTCGAGTGATTGATGTTCCAGTAATTGAGCTGGCTGTACCAGCACCACCATTGGATCCACCACTACCATTGGTTCCAGAACCACTAGCGCCACCTCCACCTCCACCAGTAAAGCCAGTAACAGGTCCACCATTATAACCTTGACCAGATATACCTGTACCTACACTACCGCCACCATATCCAGCGCCACCACCAGAACCCCCGTTGCCAGCGTTACCAGCATAGTTACTTCCGCCACCGCCACCAGTTGCCGTGATTGCTCCGAAGACTGAGTTACCTCCGTTGCCGCCGGCTTGATTACTGCCAGCAGTTCGGCCAGCTCCACTGGCACCCACAGTAACAGTATAGTTTTGTTCTGACACAGCATAAGATGAGCTAGCCAAATAACCTCCTGCGCCTCCTGCGCCAGCACCTCCATACCCCGCCGCTGAAGTTCCGCCGCCGCCGCCGCCAGCAACGACTAGATAGCTGACGCTAGCCACATTTGGGCCGGGATTAAATGTAAATGTTCCAGCAGTCGTAAATGTATGTACGGTGTATAAACCATCTGTAGAGATATCTCCTCCCGTAGCAGCTTCACTGACAACATCCAATTCTACGCTGAAGGTTCCAATAGAATTAAGCCTAGCAGAAGGAGTTGTCGTACCGATACCAACATAACCAGCTTTAGTCACATGCAGTAGAGAAGATCCAGAAGAAGAAGCTACATTGAATAGATCATATGCTCCTGACGTACCCCAGATATCAAACTTAGTCCCCGGCGTCGTCGTCCCGATTCCCACATTGCCCGTCCCATTAGGCATGATGGCAAAGTGTTCATTAGTGCCAGTGGTGATGTCTGAGGTTATACCTGAGAAAGTAACTGATCCAGTAGAGAAAGTTGGAGCGTTATTAAAGACTAGGAGACCAGAACCAGTCTCATCTGATATGGATAAAGCGGCATTAGCAGAAGATATAGATGTGGTTAATGCTCCTCCTGTGGTGGTAGATACTAATCTGTCAGCAGTGAGGCCTGAGAATGTGATAGTTCCTGAAGAAGTGAGGCCTGTTAATCCAGATGCTACACCGGCTGAAGAGATATCCCAGTTTGATGAATTGATAGCTAAGGTGTTTGATCCTCCTCCAATTGATATGGCTCCGTTAGATGTACCTGTGCCGATATCTACGGTGTAGTTAGAAGAAGTGTTGATACTAAATACTCCTCCGGAGAAGGTGTATGCTCCTGAGCCTGTGTCGCCCGTGTTGTAAAGATATACATCCCCAATAGTTCCAGAACCAAGAGTTGTCCAAGAAGCTAGGCCTGCGGCATCAGAGGTTAATACTTTGTTAGCTCCTGGTGTTCCTCCGGTTATCTTTACCTGACCGTTTACTTCTAGCTTGGCTCCTGGGGTGGTGGTGCCGATGCCGACGTTGCCGTCAGATTTAATAAATAGCGCCGATGCTCCATTTGTACTGAAGCCTAAAGTATCTGTTCCAGAATAAATACCGGTTCCTGCTTGTCCGTTTAAGCTTAATGCCGGGACAGCGGCTGAACCACCGTTATCTAAAGCCAGAGTATCCGCGTTCAAAGAACCTGCCACCATTAACTTATAACTACCTGGGTTCGTAGTCCCTATGCCGACATTACCGGAATTGAGAATTCTCATGTTCTCATTGGCTCCATTGGTACCTGATTGGAAAATAATATCTGCGCCAGTGGTGCCCGCTCCGGACGTAGGACGAAGGGTTAATGAAGATGTCGTTGAAGAACCGCCAATATGCAAAGGAGATATGATGCTGGTATCAGCGTAGAGACTTCTCCAGCTATAACTTGGCTCGCCCAAATCGGACAGATTATCACCAGTTGGATCGAAATTGCCAGATAGAGATGCACCGGCCGCGAAGATAATCGGATAAGCATCAAAGTAAGCCTGTCCATCAACTTCCAGTCTGCCTGAGATTAAGACGTCATTAGATGCATTAATTGAATGTGTAGTCGTAGCCGTACCGAATCTTGAATATGCTACCGATGCGGTGCCACCTACCTGGAGAGCATTGGTGACAATTAATTCGTCACCAAGCTTAGCGGCTCCGCCGACAAGCTCAAACTTGGTAGTCGGTGTTGTTGTTCCGATGCCGACGCTGCCACCAGTGAATAAGGCGGAATATGTAGCATTTGAGAACGTGGATGTGCCAGTAAAGGTATTAGCTGATGTACCTGATTGGGTATATGCTCCGTCGTTAGTGATTCCTGAAATGCCTGTCATAGCTCCTGTAGTGGAGATATCCCAATCTGAAGAGTTGAGGTATAGGGTGTCTCCGTTATCTCCAATGGTTAGAGCTCCTCCTGGGTTGATAGCAAAGACTCCTGCGGTGGTCATACTGGTAGTAAATTGTGGAGAGGTACCAAAGACTAAGAGTCCAGAACCAGTCTCGTCTGATATGGATAAAGCGGCATTAGCAGAAGATATAGATGTGGTTAATGCTCCTCCTGTAGTGGTAGATACTAATCTGTCAGCAGTGAGACCTGAGAATGTGATAGTTCCTGAAGAAGTGAGGCCTGTTAATCCAGATGCTACACCGGCTGAAGAGATATCCCAATCGTTGGAGTTAATAGCTATGTCATCTCCACCATCGCCTAAGACTACTGCTCCATTAGCGGTTAATATTCCATTCGAAGTTAATCCAGATGTAGCTGTGATTAGACCAGAGATGGTAGGTGTAGCTGTCCATGATGTTGGAGATATGGTTAATGCTGAGCCAGCAATGGTGGTGGCATATGAGGCATTACCGAAGGTAATGGCTCCATCTCCAGAATATGTGGTTCCCTTAAATGTTGCGGCTTCAAAGTTTGACGAAGCTGAGGCGTTGGTGAAGAAACCTTGGCCTGCATAGATGTTGCGCCATCTGTATGTAGAGTCACCTAGGTCGTATGCGTTGTTGGAGGAAGGATCGAAGTTTTGGGATAGAGAGGCTAACGTACCAGTTAGAGCCGTAGACCATGTTAAGGTACCAGAACCATTAGTCTTAAGGAAGCCATTAGATAATTGGGTAGCTGGGAATGTATATGTCTGGTTGTTTAGAGTTACAGCACCTGAGATGGAAGCGGTACCGACGACTTCTAGCTTGGTCTCTGGGGTT